>NZ_ACPC01000016.1:0-24207 GCF_000175075.1 Bacillus sp. m3-13 | reverse complement strand
TCAATCAACAGCTAGAAGACTTATAGAATTATCGCGATTAGGCCGCCGGAGCCTTCGTTGATGATTCGCTCTAGTGTTTCTTTTAGTTTGTATCTGGCGTTTTCAGGCATTAACGATATTTTCGCATGAATTCCTTCTCTAACAATGGAGCTCAGGGAGCGTCCGAAGATATCGGAATTCCAGATAGATAGAGGGTCATCCTCAAAGTCTTGCATCAGGTAGCGGACAAGTTCTTCGCTCTGCTTTTCAGTTCCGATAATCGGAGCGAATTCACTCTCCACATCCACTTTAATCATGTGAATAGATGGCGCCACCGCTTTTAATCTAACCCCAAAGCGGGATCCTTGGCGGATAATCTCTGGTTCTTCAAGACTCATATCTGTAAGAGCAGGAGAGGCAATGCCGTAACCTGTCTGTTTTACCATTTTCAGTGCGTCTGAAACTTGATCATACTCCGCTTTTGCATATGCAAAATCTTGCATTAATTGCAGCAAGTGATCTTTTCCTCGAATCTCCACTCCCACTACTTCTTTGAGGATGTGATCGTACAAATCGTCTGGAGCATATAGATCGATTTCCGCGATTCCCTGCCCCATCTCTATTCCTGCAAGGCCGGCCCTGTCAATGAATTCATACTCGCTGAATTGACCTACCACACGGTCCACGTCACGAAGACGCTTAATATCCTTCACCGTGTCTTTTACAGCCTCTTGGTAGCTTTCACGCAACCAGTGGTTATCCTTCAGGACCATAACCCAGCTTGGAAGATTAACATTCACTTCAAGTACCGGGAATTCAAATAGTGCTTCTCTTAACACATTGTAGACATCGGATTCCCTCATGCTTTCCACACTCATCGCAATTACCGGGATATCATATTTTTCACATAGCTCCCGCTTTAATGCCTCTGTTTCCGGATGATGTGGCTGTACGGTGTTGATGACCATGATGAATGGTTTGCCAACTTCTTTTAACTCTTCGACAACCCTTTCCTCTGCTTCAATGTAGTCTCTGCGAGGAATTTCACCTATGGAGCCATCTGTCGCAATGACAACACCAATGGTGGAATGTTCTTGGATTACTTTTCTGGTACCAATCTCCGCCGCCTCATGGAATGGGATTGGCTCTTCATACCAAGGAGTATTGATCATTCTCGGACCATTTTCATCTTCATAACCTTTTGCACCAGGCACCGTGTAGCCCACACAGTCTACAAGACGGATATTTACATCAAGGCCCTCATCTACTTTAACCTTTACTGCCTGGTTAGGAACAAACTTAGGCTCTGTTGTCATAATCGTTTTACCAGCTGCACTTTGCGGCAGCTCATCTTGAGCACGAGCTTTATCGGACTCGTTTCCTATATTCGGCAGAACCACTAACTCCATGAATCTTTTGATGAACGTTGATTTCCCTGTACGAACAGCTCCTACGACCCCTAAATATATATCGCCGCCCGTACGTTCAGCGATATCTTTGAAAATATCTACTTTTTCCAAGTGATTCCCTCCCGACATTTATCTTGGGATTTTCATTTTCTAGTAAGGATATAATCTATGACACTATATGTGTATGATGTTGTCCTAATTAAATATGACTACTTTAATAGAAAATTCATCCCGTTTCCCTCTTTATTTTTATATATGGTTGATATCATGAATTAGGGGGGCATTATGTTTCATGTAAATAAAACAAAAAACCCTTCTTTAGAATGTATTCTCTAAAAAAGGGTTCATGACAACTATTCTATTCTTTATTTAAAAACACTGGTTCATTGTTCTCATCTACAGTATAGGCAAGCGAGAAAGCAGGTACAAACACGGAATGTTCCACTATGATGTCACGGATGTCATCCCCTGGTTTGTAATTATGTTCATGTTCTTGCAGAAAATCGTACAAGTCAATTGAATAATCTAATTGAGCTTGTCCTGCGTTATTTAGAACAAATGGCAAGTTTTTACCTGAGATTGGACTCTCTGCAAAAGGCTCTGATTCATAGCCGAGTTTTTCCCAATCTAATTTGAATGCCTGATCATTTATTACCTCTTTGATCGGGGCATATCCGTTATTCGCGCGCTTGTACATATCAATTCTAATGTTTATATCACGAATCTGTTCGGCCACCCGAAGGTCAATGAGCTTCACTTTAGGATCTTCTTCAACATCCACAAGCACATAGAGGTAGACTCCACCACTCTCGAATGCCGTTCCAGGAGGTTCTTGTATGTATCTTGGGGATAGTTTGTTAAAATCAATTGGATACTTTTGATAGATTGGTGTCTCCATATCCCTGTCTTTTATCGGCAACAAGCCACCGGATGCCTTGCGGTATTGGTCGACTGAGGACTGAACCGCTTCAAGTTGGTCTAAATAAGGGACTTGGTTTTCCCTTAGACGATCTTGGGGATATAAACAACCTGAAAGGACGCTGCTTACCACCAGAAGTCCTACTACTAGAAAGAACCTTTTAAATTTCATAAATTATTCCTTCTTTCATCATTATTGCTCCGGTACAGGACCACTGAATACAACATAAAAAATAATTAGACCGGCAAATAGAATCAATAAAAAAGCAACCGTATTCAAAATACCTCTGATAATAGTGTTTTTCACCTTGAATCTAGTAAAATAAACCGTTAAAACGGATATAATCATGAACCCCATCGCTACAAACGAAATCCACATCTTCATTAATGCAGGTGACATCCTCATCTCTCCTTTTCCGTGAAACATTATAGCATAAGATTTACATGAAGTGAAACAACAAAAAAAGCTGAAGTAAAAGGGGCCCTTTTTACTTCAGCAGTAATAGAAAGACTAAATAATCCAATCCCACAGCTCAACCAGTGATATCCTCATACACATCTTATGCGGCACTTTACATACATGCATCGCCAAATGCCTATTTATCGTAAAAAAGCTTGTAAAAATTATGGATTTCTTTCCTGAGCACCCTCCTATGGTTTCTTCCTTATAAGTTATGCACTATTAAAGGATGGGTGTTTGTTTATTTTATGTATAGATTCATTAAGAAAAATTGGGTTTTTAGACATTAGTTTTTGGTTGATCGCCGCTGTTCCTTTACGCAAATGGCTCCGCTTTCCGCGGGACGGTGCTTGAGCCTCCTCGCTGCGCTATGGGGTCTCAAGCTACCGTTATTCCCCGCAGGAGTCTCCGCCTTTTGCTCCAATCCACAGCTAGAAATTACGTTAAGATATGTTAATGCTTTTTCAGATAATACCTAAGTTAAATGAGGCCACCTTGTTGATTGTAGTGGAAGGCGCGAAGACGCCCGCGGGAGGAAGGGACAGGTGAGACCCCGGAGGCGCAGCCGAGGAGGCTCACGGACCGCCCGCAGGCAAGCGAAGCGCCTGGAACGGAAATCAACCTAATGATAGACTTTCTTCTCTTAAAACAAACAGAAACCCCTCCGTAATACGAAGGGGTTTCTCAGTTTACTGGACTCTGTCACCTAAGAGTTGTGCAAGGTCGTCCAATTCTGTTGTTTTAGAGCGGCTCATCAGTTCATCCACCGCATCCTTTGGATCCACTCCATCAAATAATACATGATAAAGTGCAGATGTTAGCGGCATTTTCACTTGGAGCTTTTGGGATAGCTGATATGCGGCCTTGGTGGTACGTACACCTTCCACAACCATTCCCATGCTTTCTAATACTTCTTCAAGCTTCATGCCTTTCCCTAACATGTTTCCAGCTCTCCAGTTTCTACTGTGAACACTTGTACATGTTACAATTAGGTCTCCCATTCCTGTCAAACCTAGGAATGTAAGCGGATTGGCCCCAAGGCAACTTCCAAGGCGAGCAATTTCAGCAAGCCCCCTTGTGATCAAAGCAGCTTTCGCATTATCGCCATATCCAAGGCCATCCGTAATACCAGCAGCCAACGCAATGATATTTTTAAGAGATCCACCGATTTCGACTCCTACAACATCACTATTCGTATAAACACGGAAATGCTGGTTGATAAATAGGTCTTGTACCTTTTCAGCAGCTGCAAGATTCAAAGAAGCTGCCGTAACCGTTGTAGGTTGTCTCATGCTTACTTCTTCTGCATGGCTGGGACCTGAAAGAACGACAACCGCTTCACGGATAGATTCCGGAAGTTCATCTTCTATCACTTCCGACACCCTTAAATGTGTATCAGGTTCGATTCCCTTACTTACATGAACAAATAAAGCCGGCGCCTTCAAATAACCTTTTAATTGTTGGCACACTTCCCTCATCGCTTTTGTAGGTACAGCAAGAACGATGGTTTCTACAGAATCAACCGCCTCTGCCATGGACGTAAATCCTACAATCTTTTCGGATAGCTTAATATTCTTTAAGTATTTTTCATTCGTATGGCTTTGATTGATTTCATCGATTTGAGCTTGTTTATGCCCCCATAGACGTACTTCGTGATTATTGTCGGCAAGTACCATTGCAAGGGCCGTGCCCCAGCTTCCTGCTCCTAATACAGCAACCTTTTTCACTGACTCACTCCTCCCTTTTACTTTCGTGGACGTGCGATTAGTTTAATAGGTGTTCCTTCAAAACCAAATGCGTCTCTAATACGATTTTCCAAGAAACGTTTGTATGAGAAGTGCAGAAGCTCTGGATCATTGACGAAAATAACAAAGGTAGGCGGTTTAACTGCAACCTGTGTCGCATAATAAATTTTCAAGCGCTGGCCTTTATCGGTTGGCGTCGGATTCATTGCAACCGCATCCATGATAACATCATTCAACACGGTTGTTACCACTCGCATGGAGTGATTTTCACTTGCCATGTCGATTTTAGGAATAAGTGTATGGACTCGTTTCTTTGTTTTAGCAGATAAGAAGACAATCGGTGCATAATCCAAGAACAAGAAGTGATCTCTGATTTTTTGCTCAAATTCCTTCATTGTTTTTTCATCTTTTTCCACGGCATCCCACTTGTTAACTACAATAACAATGGCTCTTCCCGCTTCATGTGCATATCCTGCAATCTTTTTATCTTGCTCAATGATTCCTTCTTCTCCATTGATCACAACTAAAACAACGTCTGAGCGTTCAATCGCACGCAAAGCACGTAAAACACTGTACTTTTCAGTCGTTTCGTATACTTTTCCTTTTTTACGCATACCAGCTGTATCAATAATAACGTAATCTTTCCCGTCATAGGAGTAAGGCGTGTCAATTGCATCTCTTGTTGTACCTGCAATGTCACTTACAATAACACGTTCTTCACCAAGCAACGCGTTCACAAGAGAAGACTTGCCGACGTTTGGACGGCCAATTAATGAAAATTTAATGATATCCTCATCATAATCTTCTTCTTCATCTTTCGGGAAGTTCTCAATGACAAAATCAAGCAAGTCTCCAAGTCCTAATCCATGTGATCCAGAGATTGGGATCGGCTCACCAAAACCTAGTGCGTAAAAGTCATATAAGGTATCTCTCATGTCAGGGTTGTCTACTTTATTAACGGCAACCACGACAGGCTTTTTAGAACGATAAAGAATTTTTGCAACCTCTTCATCAGCTGAAGTTAACCCTTCACGGCCGTTTGTCATGAAAATGATTACATCCGCTTCATCGATGGCAATTTCAGCTTGTTCACGAATTTGCGTCATGAACGGTGCATCACTAATTTCTATGCCACCTGTATCAATAATATTAAAATATTGGTTTAACCATTCTCCAGAACTGTATATTCTATCTCTAGTAACTCCTGGTACATCTTCTACGATGGAAATTCTCTCTCCAACGATTCTGTTAAAAATTGTGGATTTCCCCACGTTTGGTCTTCCAACGATCGCTACGGTTGGTTTTGGCATGGTGACCACCCTCCCATTTTTCTATAAAATTTATGTAATATTTCTTTCATGCTAATCATTCGATTTTATTAGTCTTTACAAAAGAATGTTTTAGGATACTTTGTTGTATCTTCTAATAAAAGAAACCCTCCTGCAAAGGAAGGTCTAACTTGAATAGTTTAACATTATTCCCCGCAATAAGGAAGTCTGACTTTTTGCAAAGCCATAATGTTGGCCTTAATGTTTGACAATAATATATAATTCTTCACCCAACCCGTGTGCAATTCCGTCTAGTATCGCTTCAAGGTTTGCTGCAACAAATTCCATTTCCTCTTTCGTTTCACAGGTGAAAATAGGTGCTCCTCCAGCTATTTTGCTTGTATTGGTCGTAATTACAGCAAGTATATATTTCTCAACTTCCATCCTGCTTGTTCACCTTTTCCTTCAAGTTTTTCGTAGGCATTCTTATAGCATTTTCCAAAGTTGGTACCCGTTCTAGAATGGCCATCCCTATTTCCAAGTCCTGTTCCTGTGGTAAGAGGAATACTCCTACACGGCCATCATCTAAATCCCTTTTAGCCAACGGGACAAGTGCAGGCGTACCGGAATCACGGTACACTCCAAGTGCTGTCGACATGTCATGGAGAATCGCCTGTCTCTGTCCAAGGTTTGCTATCGTCGTTCTGGCATTGAAATTTTTCGGTTTTAAAATAAAGCCCATCCCATATTGCAAAACTTCTTTTTGGCGATCAGGTAATCCAATATTCATAATATAGATATTATCAACATACAAGCCTGCACCATCAAAGTGAGGCTTCACATACTCAATATCTACAATATCCTTCAACTGCCCACCAGTCATTAATTTATGGGATATAAGAGCCGCAGAAATACCAACAACTAACCCTACCCAAATGTTTGCTGCCAAATAAGCAAGCGTGGCCAAAAACGCAGTAATCATAACTAAATAGTTTCTTCCTTCAAAGGCAATGGCGATTCCCTCGATATATGTACTTCCTCTTGGTACCAATTCAAATGCATCCAATTCCGTAAGGGTGTTTCTCTCCATATTTCTTACATCACGAAATTGCGAAGCAGCCAGAGCTAAAAATGTGATAGCCGCAAACTCCTCTTCCATAATGGCTGGCACCGCTATAGTACCTAGACCTGAAGCAATGAAAGCGAGCGATAAGTGTATGATTTTCCCATGCAGATAGGTAGGATATTGCCGATAGTCGGTCACCAGCATATATAGCCTTGTCGCTAAACCTATTACCACCCCAAAAATTATGGGCAATGTGTACTCATTCATCCTTGTCTCTCCCTTACGCGCTTTTGAATTAAAGAATCTAGGTGTATGGTCAATGTTTCAAACATCATCCATGTCCCCATTCCCGCTGAAGACAAAGCGAGAACTGCCATAAACTCAAAGGACCCAATATCCGAATAGGAAAAAATGCGGTCTGTTACAATACTGCGCAAAACCTCACCCAGTAATACCCCTGTAAGCATAAACACGAACCTTTCCCTCTTTGTTTTAAAAAGGAGCAATGATAAATATAAGATAATGACGGAAAGCAACCAGGTTCTGTCTAGAAAAATCCAGACCGGATCATATATTTCAAATATGAATAAAACATACATACGCCAACGCGACGGTACAGATGGAGAAATAATGTAAAATATATTTTTGCTTTTAATGAATTTACTAGCATTATAAGAGCAGTAACAGCCAACATAAGAAATGAGGCAGTTATAGTGAAGCCGAACATTTGTACAGTGGTGGTTGAGCCTGCTATTACTACTAGCAAGAGAATAGACATATTTGTTCTGATTGCAGATTTAGGGAAGAAAAACGTAACGATAATCCAACCCATCCAACTTAAAAAATAAAAATATTGTGCTGTTGTCTCCATTTTTCTCCCTCCTCTCACCAAATCATTATGCCTAAAAAGAGAGAATACTAATCATTCATCACAGTATGTTTTTACCGATTAAGCAAATAATATGAAACAGATTCTGAGAAAAGAGGTGATCACATGGGAAAAGATAGACAAGAAAGAAAACTGAAAGCCCAAAAGAGAACGGAATCAGACCGAGATCAATCTCTAAAGTATCCAGGAGCAACAAGTATGGAAGGCCCTGAAGGAGCAAGAGAGCGAAATAAATAACAAAATCGCTAACGCGACCTAAACCCACGTCCCAAAATCTTTTGGGGCGTTTCTCGCTTTTCGCATAGCTTCGAAATGTTGGCCTTGGCCGGATCTTTCCTTTGCGCTCATCTTTGACTATTATCAAAATCCTTGTAACCAATGGCTTCATATTGGCGATGAGGACATCTCTACCCCTGATTTCTCGTCACCGAGGTCTTCATAACAACGATGAGGACATCTCTACCCCTGATTTCTCGTCACCGAGGTCTTCATAACGACTATGAGGACATCTTTACCCGTGATTTCTCGTCACCGAGGTCTTCATCCGGACGATTAAGAATTACAAGTATAAAAGTTAGTGCTTTTTCATATCACTTCGGTTAGATACCTTTTCATTAAACCCTAGGTGAATGAATGAAGTCGTCTTGTTGATTGGAGTGGAAAGCGCGCAGACGCCCGCGGGAGGAAGGGACAGGTGAGACCCCGGAAGCGCCTGGAACGGAAATCAGCGGAATTATAAACTTCCCCTCAATAAAAAAACGCCTTCTTTCTATTATTCAGAAAGAAGGCGTTGGTTTGTGTATATTAATTTTGAATTATCCTATTGCTATAAGCGGAGCATTCTACTCCACGCTGAGTCAACCAATGATACGTATCACCTTTAATCACGATAGGAGCCTGCTGCAATTGCTCTATGGTAGAGGCGCTGAGTGCAGTCATCATCCATCTCAATTCGTCATGTGTTTGATGAATTAAGTGAATTAAATCTTCTTGCCCTTCTTCCATAAATACTTTTAAAAAGTAACCTGCTAAGCCAACAGCTGAAGCACCTAGAGCTATAGCTTTGGCAATATCCATTGGCTTTTGTATTCCACCAGAGCCAATAATCGAGGTGCCAGGTACAGCATGTTTCACTTCCGCAATGGAAGCTGCGGTAGGAATTCCCCAATCATTAAAAAACTCCAACCTTTGTGTACGGCGCTCGTTTTCTATTTTAGAGAAGTTAGTTCCTCCAAAACCACTAACATCTATAATTGACACTCCTGCATCGACTAATTTCTTAGCTGTCTCGCGACTAATGCCAAAACCTGTTTCTTTAACGATTACCGGCACATTCAAGGAGTTAACAATATCCTCGATTCTTCCGAGAGCACCCGAAAAATCACGATCACCTTCAGGCATGACAAGTTCCTGAATTACATTCAGATGAATTTGAAGGGCATTCGCCTCTAGCATGTCCACTGCCTGTTTGGCTTGGTCCACAGTGGCCTCGCTTCCCAAATTCGCGAAGATCAGACCATTAGGATTTGCTTTTCTAACTATCTCGTATGTAGCTGCCTCATCCCGGTCCTTAATCGCCGACATCTGTGATCCCACTGCCAAGCCCACATCGCACATGTTCGCCACTTCAGCCAATGCCTTATTGATCTCCCACGTTCTTTTACCGCCCCCACCTGTCATTGCATTGATAAAAATAGGCGAACTTAGTGAAAGTTCGCCTATTTTTGTATTCAATTGAATGTCAGTGGTGGAGAGGTTGGGCAAGCTTTGATGGACAAACATTACATCGTCAAACCCAGTTTGCCTTACTTGTCCTGTAGTTAATGCGTGTTGTATATGGTCCATTTTCCTTTGAGCTCTACTCACCAGTTATCACCTTGACATATTTATTTGTATATCGTTTATTATTTCTTAAGTTTGCTTAGTTTATCCCCGATCATTTCGCCCAATTGGAAACCGCCAGTGTCCTCTGATTGGTTATACTGACTGTAATCCTCTTCTTGTTCAGGCTCTTCCAACTCACGGATGCTTAAGGAGATTCTTTGATCTGCTTCGTTAACGTCCAACACTTTTACTTGTACTTTATCGCCTTCTGTTAAGACTTCATGAGGCGTACCGATATGCTTGTTGGAGATTTGAGAGATATGAACCAAGCCTTCCACACCAGGAAGTACTTCAACAAAAGCTCCGAAGGAAACCAGGCGCTTTACAACACCTTCAGTTACGCTACCTGCAGATAGCTTTTCTGATACTTGGGACCATGGTCCAGGCAATGTTTCTTTAATGGATAAAGAAATTCTTTCGTTGTCGCGATCTACAGAAAGAACTTTAACATTAACCTTTTGACCTTCCGTCACAACATCTGAAGGTTTTCCTACATGTTCATAGGACAGTTGAGAAATATGGACTAATCCATCTACTCCACCAATATCAACAAATGCCCCAAAGTCCGTAATTCGTTGTACGGTACCTTCAAGCACTTGACCTGTTTCAATGGTATCTAACAACTCGTGTTTTTTATTTTGCATCTCTTCCTCTACTACTGCACGGTGAGAAAGAATCACACGGTTTTTCTCTTTTTCAAGTTCTACCACTTTAAACGTTAATGTTTTCCCTTTGTAATCAGAGAAGTCATCAACAAAGTAATTTTCAACTAGGGAAGCAGGAACAAATCCTCTTACGCCAAGATCGACCACAAGGCCACCTTTGACTACATCCTTGATTTCAGCTTCAAACACTTCTTTGGATTCGAATTTCTTTTGCAGATCTTCCCATGCCAAGTCAGCATCCACTGCTTTTTTAGATAGTACTAGTAATTCTTCTTCAACCTTTGTAACTTTTAGTTGAAGTTCCTGACCTTCTGAAACGACATCTGTCGCTTTTTCCACATGAAGGCTGGATAGTTCACTTATTGGGATGATACCATCTAGCTTGCTGCCCTCAATAGAAACAAGGACCTGTTTTTCTTCTACTTTTGTAACTGTTCCAGTCACTGTGTTGCCAACCTCTAAATTGTTAACTTCTACTTGATTCATGTCTTCCACCATCATTATTACCTCCTCCATACAAACCAGCTAATCCATTATTTATGTAAGTAACGGTAGACGTTACGTAAGCATGCCGGCATTAGCCTTAACATGCGAACTTAACAAAAGTTGCATTTGTTTCGTGTAATAATTCATAAATTAACGGATGTTAACTTACTTGATTGATCGGACAGATCAATTAGCATTGCCTGGTGATAAATTAGCAGAAATAACCTTAACAAATTCCTACATAATTTAGCTTCCTTCTACTAACTTCTAATAAATAGGACATTTTGTCAAGTCAAAACTCTTAAACTATCTGTTTTTTTCGATAAGTTCCCTTATGGAATCCATTACCACTAAAGTAGCTTCTTCTGCCGAGATTTTCTCCAGACGGTGTTGGGTAAAATCGATAGGCTTTCCATACACCACTTTCAGGGGTTGAAACTTCTTGTAAGGTCCGATGACCGCACACGGTACTATTGTTGCTTCGGAACGGAGTGCAAAAAATCCTGCACCTGCCAAACCTTTGCCCAATTCACCTGTTTTACTTCTCGTACCCTCAGGAAAAAGTCCTAAAACATGCCCCTCTTTCAGCACTTTTAAAGCTTTTCTCAAAGCTTCTCTATCACTCATTCCTCTTTTTACCGGAAAAGCATGAAGCTTTGGAAGGATCGTTTTTTAAAATGGGAACATGGAAGATCTCTTCTTTTGCCATAAAGTGAACGGTTCTAGGTGAAGTAATGCCGACTACCGGAGGATCCAAATTGTCTATATGATTGGAGCAGATTAAAACGGAACCTTCTTTAGGTATATTTTCACTGCCAACCACTTTAATGCGGTACAGTGGCTTAAGCACAACAGAAACGATGAACTTGGCAAATGAGTAAAATGTCATGGTTATCTAGTCTCCTCATTTTGATGAACTAAAGCCATAATTTTCTCCACAACTTGATTAATATTCAAGGAAGTGGTATCAATTTCTTTCGCGTCTTCTGCCTTTTGTAATGGGGCAATTTCACGCTCGGAGTCAAGCTTATCTCTTCTAGCAATTTCTTCTTTCAGTTTTTCAAGATCTGAGTCAAAGCCCTTTGATAGGTTTTCGGCATGTCGTCTATGTGCTCTTTCGTCTACAGAAGCCAAAAGGAATACTTTTATTTCAGCATCAGGAAGTACATGAGTTCCGATATCTCTTCCGTCCATCACCACTCCGCCTCTTTTAGCTAGTACTCTTTGTCTTGCAACCATTTCTTCACGGACATGTTTATGCTTGGCAACAATGGATACATTATTCGTCACTTCATGTGTGCGGATTTGCTCTGTTACATCCTCATCATTTATGTAGACATGCTGCGATTGATTGTTTGCAATTCGAAGATCGATATCCATCTTTTCTACTAGTTGTTGTAAAGATACCTCGTCTTCAAGGTTAACATCTTCCCTAATCGCTTGGAATGTCACTGCTCTATACATAGCGCCTGTATCAATGTATAAATAACCTAATTTGTCTGCTACAATTTTTGCTACCGTACTTTTACCTGCCGCTGCAGGGCCATCAATTGCTATAGATAATTGTTGTTTCATAGTTCCTCCTGAATGTACCTTTTATCATTTTTTCACATGAAAAAAGCAGGTCACCCTGCATATTTTCTTAGACTTATTGCATGTATATTTTATCATACTCATCTACTTTGGTCGAATGTTTCTATATGTTCTATTATCTTCATACCGCCTACTCCCTCATACTGAATGACCTTGCTTAAAAAAGGGGCTGAGTCGGTATATAACAAGAGTCCTTGTGCACAGATGAGACAGATTAATTGGATGACGATCAGTTTGATAATGATCCTTTCCACTCTTTTCATATTATTCTCCTTCTCTTTTACCAATCTCTATACTACTATCAGTATGGATGGATTTGGAAGGAATTATGCTAAAGAATGGGTTTTTCTTAACAAGAGTTGCTGTTCAAAGCAGTACTTCATAATGATTTGTCTTTGCACTTCATTAACTGGATCAAATTGCAATGATACTTTCCACCTATTCTTTGCCTTATCCTCTACTAACCTAATGATTTTACTTTTGAGTTTTAAATAATGGATCTCTCCATTATTTAAATGAATGACAAATGTGGTGAAAATATGACCCTTTTCAGGCAGACTGGCTTTTTCTGGCAAAATCAGTGCAGCACCTCCTGCACTAATATCATGTGTAACCGTGACGAAAGGAGTAAAATGAAAGGAAAGCGGATGAACCGATACATCTATATTACTTTCGACCCTCACATACTGTCTCCTCTGAACTTTCAATACCTGGTGATAACCCGGAAAGGACAATTGTACCATTGGAATTGCTTGTTTCATTCTTCCAAGGACTTCACTTTCAAATGTATATGCAACACCTTCATCTGTCACATATGTAATGAGTAATTGTGTACCATTCAATATGTAGGTCGTTCTCCCGTTCTCCATGTGTGATGGATAGTCGACATAAAACTCTCTCTCTTTTACTTCCTGTACTTTACATCTATATTTTTCAACTTTATCATCGTTTCTCACTTGCAGCGTTAATACGACCCCTGGTTTTAACAAAAAACTGCCTCCCTTAACAAAACCGTTCTCTCTATATACTTATTAAACCATTTTACGAAAAAAAGGAAAAGCCAATTTTGACTTTTCCTCCATATAATTACAAATCATATAACAGTTCCGGGTTTTTTAGTTTTTCCACTTTTTCTTCACGTCCATCATTGGCATTGATGAAGATCTGATAGGTGTCATTATCGATTGTCCCCAGAAACTCATAACACAGTACCTCTTCGCCAAGATCATTGTTGATAACGGCAAGGGAATCCTCCATGATCATTACCTTTTCATTGATTCTCTGTTTTGCTTCTTCTAATGAAATACCAGGTTCAGGTATTTCTCTTAAGTGGTGGGACATTAAGTAATCTTTAGCAGAAAAGCCGACAATCTCACCTGTTTCAAGACTGACTTTCATTTTGATGGAATCTGGATATATCCGCACCCCATCTACATTTGACACAAATGTAAAGATACCAAGTTTGTTGTATTCTACACTCTCATATAAATCCAGCGTGTCAAATTTATTCTGTTTCAAAAAGTTTCTGGCTTTCTCCGTTGCTTCGTTTAAGCTAATGTTCTTTTTTTTCGATTCTTTATTTTGGACCAAGTAAATAGGTATACCACCCTTTTTGGCAATATCCATGAATGTGTCCTGTTGATTTTTATCAACTATTTTCAAACTGTAAAAACCAAACTTTGAGCCTTCGCCATTTTCCGTAATGGTGATTTTTTCGTTTCCTTCAAGTTCTAAGTATTTATCGGCAATCTTTTTTGCTTCTTCTTCTGTTATCGTTTTTCCTGAAAGCTGGCTAAAATTCTTATCTTCCTGATTCATGGAGGTAAAAGTCGGTCCGAAGTCTGCTTCATCATAACCTTCCACGTTTTTCTCGACCGTTTTAAAGCCATCAATAATCGTATTATCCTGCGGCTGGTCTTTAGCAGAAAGCGCAAGCTCTACATCCATCCAGCGCAGATTGTTGCTCATAACCATGCTTTGAACTCTTCTCAGTTCTTGTTTTATTTCATCCGACTTTTGATAAAGCGCTTGAAGTGTACTATATTCTTCATCCGTTAAAGGATTTTTGTCCAAATCCCTAACGGCCACTTGATACGTATAGTCCCCTGTATTCGTCAAAAACTCTTCCGTTTTGTTAAAAGGCAGGAGTGTCAATGGTAACTGGCCAACATCGTTCTGGGCTTCTGATGTGATTCTCCATACCTCGGCAAAGGATGGCGAAAGTTGCTCTCTTGAACTCATTGCCAAGGTTGTTCCTATTTTGTCATGCAACAAATCTACATGATAGACAAGGTCATGAAAAGCACGCTGATAATTGTTTTCCGCATTAATGAGGACTGCGTTTTTATCTTGATGCTCTTGATAACCCCAATAGCCTGTTCCTGCTACTGCAATTGCTAATACAGCGATGATAACAAGTCTCAACATAATTCTTCACCCTCTTCTTTAGTCACAGAAAATGTGCTTTCCAATTCGCTTAATTTGCGGACGTCCCCAAATCCATCCACTTGTTGCCGTATCAGGATTAAAATAATACGTTGCCCCTTCTGATGGATCCATTCCGTTGATTGCGTCAACAACCGCTCTTTTAGCTGTTTCATTAGGTGTTAACCAAATTTGACCGTCAGCCACCGCTGTAAACGCAAGTGGTTCAAAGATCACCCCTGATACAGTATTTGGAAATGTCGGTGAGTTGATGCGGTTAAGGATAACCGCAGCCACCGCGATTTGACCTTCATACGGTTCTCCACGTGCTTCTCCGTAGACTGCATTTGCCATCAATTGGATATCATTTTCCGAAAATCCACCAGGCATATTGGTTGCACTCTGTGCTTCTCCTTCATCTTCTGCCGGTTGATCTTCGGGAGCAGCCTGTTCTTCAGGAGCCGGGGCAGGTTGTTCCTGTTCCGATGCTGGCTGCTGCTCTGGCGCTGGTTGCTCTTGTTCCGGTGCTGGTTGCTCTTGTTGTTGTCCTGGAGCAGGTTGCTCTTGATTAGGTGCAGGCTTTGCTTGATCCTTTTGCGGTGCAGGAGTTTGCTTTTGATATTGCGTTTTTTGCTTAGCCCATTGGTTTGCTGCTCCTTGCTTTGCTTTATCAACTGTCGCTTGTGATGGTGCCACTTGATACTTTAGTTCCATACCGCCATAATGCGTAAATTTCTTACCAGCATTGATTTGCTGGTGAACCCATTCTTTATTGTATTTTGTAGCTTTTTGAAGCATTTCTTTCGTTTTAGGACCAACTAATCCATCCACATGGTCTAGACCAAATTCTTGCTGAAAATTTTTCACAGCCCAATATGTGCTCCATCCATATACCCCATCAATCCTTGCATGGTAATAACCGTTATATTGGAGGCGGGCTTGCAATTCGACAACATCATTCCCTGTCGCGCCTTTTTGGATGATCTGTTCAGAAAAGGCACTGACTGAGTTTTGATTTATCGAAAATAACATACATGTGCTAAAAAGGAACATACATGAAATTATTAGTAACCGTTTCACCTTACATTTCCTCCTTTGTCTTCTTTAAACAATTGTTACAATGTATTTTCTGTAGATATTGGTATTTTATACAGATACATTTGGAGAAAAGAGGTATTCCATAATATGGATTATTTCCACATAAAAAATAGCCCGGCACATACGTCAATGTATTTAACGTTTGTGCGAGCTATATTTCTACAGTATTTGCAAGCTTTACTTTTCTTAGGCCAAGCCACCATAAAAAAATCATAAATGGAACCATATATAATCCCCAATATTTCTGAGAGAGAATAATCATATCGTACATTCCGTGCAAGAAGATCGGAGTCAATAAAGACAACGTAAGGCATATCCGTTTATGTTTAATATTCGTGTTAAATTTACCTTTTCCAATATAGTAGCCCATAATCACGCCAAATAAAGCATGACTGGAGACAGGGAGAATTGCTCTGCCAAAGGCTAGCTCCACTCCATTTGCAATCAAGAAGAGAATATTCTCTGCTGTAGCGAAGCCTAAAGAAACAGCTACACCATATACAATTCCGTCGTAATGCTCATCAAAATGGAGATTTTGATAGACAAGATATATGAGGATAAACCACTTGAAGAATTCTTCAAGAAGACCCGACATAAGGAAAGCTTTTACTAAATGTGAGGTGACCCCAAGCTCGAGTTCAATTACGTATTGCATAAACATTAGCGGAAACACTAGCAGTGCACCGAACATAAATATTTTAAATACATAGGTGATTGGTTCTTTTTCAAAAGTATCTTTTAAATAAAAATAAGACAACAATGCTAAGCCTGGAGCAATCCCGGCGGATACAACTGCCAGCATAAATAAGCCTCGTTTCAATCTGTTTTTTTTTATCGTATCATGTTATCGTAATTAATGAAATAAGATGTCTAAACTTTTGGAAATTGTTTGTAAAATATAATGATTAAAGAGAAAGCCTAAACTAATGAGGTGCATACGACTATGAAAAAGAAAATCATGATTATTCACACAGGTGGGACGATCTCGATGTCAGAGGACGAACAAACCGGCGCAGTATCGCCAGGTGAACGAAATCCTTTGACC
Organism: Bacillus sp. m3-13; assembly: GCF_000175075.1. Taxonomy (NCBI): domain Bacteria; kingdom Bacillati; phylum Bacillota; class Bacilli; order Caryophanales; family Bacillaceae; genus Bacillus; species Bacillus sp. m3-13. The sequence goes on along the minus strand of NZ_ACPC01000016.1, from coordinate 7,278 downwards.
ACCATCCCTTTGATCGTTGACTCTAACATTCATATTGAAAGTCATGAACTATTTAATCTTCCTTCCCCACATATAACATCACAACACATGCTTTTGCTTTCAAAATTTATTGATCAACAGGTTATGGAACAAGGTATTGAGGGGTTTGTGGTTACGCACGGAACGGATACTTTAGAGGAAACCGCCTTTTTCTTGGATTTAACGGTTCAAACACGGGTTCCAATCGTGCTGACCGGAGCAATGCGTTCAAGCAACGAAATTGGTTCTGACGGCCCTTATAATCTCCTTTCGTCTGTAAAGGTTGCGGCTAGCGAAGAAGCCAAGAATAAAGGCGTGCTCGTTGTACTGAATGATGAAGTACATACCGCCAAGAACGTAACAAAGACACATACATCTAATATCGCAACATTTCAAAGCCCTCAATATGGTCCAATTGGGATTGTAACTAAACGAGGAGCATTTTTTCACCATTCGCCCGTTTCCAAAGACAAATACCAGGTAGATGCCATCACGAAAAACGTCATGCTTTTAAAAGCATATGCCGGCATGGATTCAAGTATTTTTCATGCATTAAAAGATATGCAAGTGGACGGTGTTATATTAGAAGCTCTCGGACAAGGTAACATTCCTCCTACAGCTGTGGAGGGCATAAAGTCTTTGAGGGAAGCAAATATCCCAGTTGTGATGGTATCACGTTGCTTTAACGGAATAGTGCAGGATATTTATGGCTATGAAGGGGGCGGACGCAGGTTAAAAGAGCTTGGCGTAATATTCTCGAATGGACTGAACGGGCAAAAAGCCAGAATTAAACTGATGGTTGCCTTAGAGAGTACAAATGGTCCAAGTGAATTACAGGAATTGTTTTTAAGATAAGTGCCAATAAGTTTAGGGAGATGGCGACTCTGGGGCTCAGTTACCGTTTTGGTGATATATTGCTTGCTTCCGGCTTTGAGACGCCTTCTCTGTTACCGTCTTCGGGTTTCGTTGCTTGCTTCGGGCCTTGAGACGCCTTCTCTGTTACCGTCTTCGGGTTTCGTTGCTTGCTTCGGGCCTTGAGACACCTTCTCTGTTACCGTTTTCGGGTTTCGTTGCTTGCTTCAGGCCTTGAGACGCCTTCTCTGTTACCGTTTTTGGATTTCGTTGCTTGCTTCGGGCCTTGAGACGCCTTCTCTGTTACCGTCTTCGGGTTTCGTTGCTTGCTTCGGGCCTTGAGACGCCTTCTCTGTTTCTGTTTTTAAGTATTGGGTGCGACTTGGAGCTTAGATAGTCCAATTCACACCCAATATCTATAATTACTATTCTCTCCCCTTAATACATTCCGCAATCATCCCGCCGTGAAAGCGGCCGTTTTCAATAAAAATTTCGTTTGCATTATTACCTGCTGCAATAACACCAGCAATAAAAATCCCCGATACGTTTGTTTCCATCGTTTCCTCGTTAAAGGTGGGACGTCCTGTCTCTACATCTATCCCGACTCCCATCTTCGTCAAGAAGGAATGGTCTGGATGATACCCAATCATGGCAAACACATGATCATTATAGATCGTTTGCTCCTCACCATCTTTATTAACAAATGAAATCTCTTTCTCGGTAATGCTTGTCACATTAGATTCAAATTCCATTCGAATGGTGCCATTACGTACTAACGCATCAAATTCCGGAAGAATCCATGGTTTTACACTTGGCGAATATGTCTCCCCACGGTAAATGACTGTTACATGTGCATCTGCTTTTACTAATTCTAATGCCGCATCCACACTAGAGTTCTTCCCCCCAATGACAGCCACATGCTTATCAAAATAAGGATGCCCTTCCTTGAAGTAATGCGATACTTTGTCTAAGTCAGCCCCAGGCACATCCAGTTTATTGTGGTTATCATAATAGCCAGTCGCAATGATGACATGTTTTGTGGAATAGGATTGTTTGGATGTATGTACGATAAATGAACCGTTCTGAACTTTTTCCACATGTTCTACTAATTCAAACGTGTTCACTTCAATTTTTTTTCTCTTCACTACTTCCCGATAGTATGTCAGAGCTTGAATTCTAACAGGCTTTCTGTTTTCTGTGATAAAAGGCACTTCTCCTATCTCGAGCTTCTCGCTTGAGCTGAAGAAGGTTTGGTGCGTTGGGTAATTGTAGATGGCATTTACAATGTTTCCTTTTTCTATGACAAGAGGGGATAGTCCTGCATCTTTTAGTGCAATGGCTGCTGCCAGTCCGCATGGACCACCGCCGACAATGATGGCATCTCTGTTTATCACCGTTGTTCAACTCCGTATTTTTAAATTCAGGGGATTTTATTTTATACTTTGTTGATCTCCGTTCCAGGCTCTTCGCTTTCCGCGGGCGGTCCGGGAGCCTCCTCGGCTTCGCCTGTGGGGTCTCCCCTGTCCCTTCCTCCCGCAGGACAAGGAAGACTTCGACAGCAATACATCGCACGAAGAAAATGCGATAGCATTTTCGAGGAGTCTTCGAGCCTTCCACTTCGATCAACAAGGGTTAGCTTGCACAATCAGAAAATCCCCCATCATTATATGATAGGGGATTGTGAAAGCTTAAGCAAATATTAAATCCAGCCTCTAAAGCGGGATGCTTCGGCCATTTTACGTGCACCGACCATGTATGCGGATAATCGCATGTCTACACGGCGGCTTTGGGATGTTTCGTACACATTGTTGAACGATTTCACCATTACTTTTTCAAGCTTTTCTTCTACTTCTTCTTCTGTCCAGTAGTAACCTTGGTTATTTTGTACCCACTCAAAATAGGAAACTGTTACTCCACCCGCACTTGCAAGCACATCGGGAACAAGAAGAATGCCACGGTCCGTAAGGATTTGTGTACCCTCAATAGTTGTAGGTCCATTCGCTGCTTCTACTACAATTTTAGCACGGATATTATGTGCGTTCTCTTCCGTAATTTGGTTTTCGATCGCTGCCGGAACCAAAATATCACATTCAAGCTCAAGCAATTCTTTATTGGTAATCGTGTTGTTGAAAAGTTTTGTAACCGTTCCGAAGCTGTCACGACGATCTAATAAATAGTCGATATCCAAACCGTTTGGATCATACAGTCCGCCGTACGCATCAGAAATACCTACAACCTTTGCACCTGCATCATGCATGAACTTGGAAAGGTAACTACCCGCATTACCGAAACCTTGTACAACTACGCGAGCTCCTTCAATATTAATTCCTTTTTTCTTCGCTGCTTCACGAATGCAGATGGTAACCCCTTTAGCTGTAGCTGATTCACGGCCATGTGAGCCACCTAATACTAGAGGTTTTCCTGTAATAAATCCAGGAGAGTTAAATTCATCGATTCTGCTATATTCATCCATCATCCAGGCCATAATTTGGGAGTTAGTGAACACGTCTGGAGCAGGAATATCTTTTGTTGGTCCTACGATTTGGCTGATTGCACGGACATAGCCGCGGCTTAGTCTTTCTAGTTCCCTAAATGACATTTCACGAGGATCACAAACAATCCCGCCTTTACCTCCACCGTATGGAAGATCCACTATTCCACATTTTAAGCTCATCCAGATGGATAGTGCTTTTACTTCTTTTTCAGAGACATTTGGATGGAAACGAATTCCACCTTTAGTTGGTCCAACTGCGTCATTATGTTGTGCGCGATATCCAGTAAAGATCTTTACTGATCCGTCATCCATCCGGACAGGGATTTTTACCGTAAGCATGCGCAAAGGTTCTTTTAGTAATTCATAGACTTCTTCGGGATAGCCTAGCCTCTCTAATGCTTTATGTATAACAACTTGTGTCGATTTTAATACATCTAACTTGTCTTCAGAACTTTTTTTATCATTGCTTTTCTCGGCTACCATAAGTAAACCTCCTAGATTGTCTCACATAATAAGATTGAAATAGTCCATCTTCATGACATAGTATACACCTTACTTCAACTTATGCAAAGATAGAAAATAAACTTTTATTAAAAAAATGTAACCGATTACAAAACGTAAGAAATATCAGAAAATACTTACAGCCTACACTACAAAATGATCTATGTAGAATAGGCTGCTTTCTAATTAAAATAAGAATTTATTTGCTTCATAGCGGATTGTTTCATAATCAATTTTCCATATTCTTCTATTCGGTGTATCGTCATGGTCGATGGTGTCCCGTATTCAGATAATAGTGCAATTAAGGTGTCGATATCCATGTCTGCATCCACATCTTCTTCCATCAGGAGAAGATAGAACATATGATCATGCGAATAAATGGTACCGCCATTTATATTGAGGCTTTGAAGCCTTTTGGCTAAATCGATTAAGTGGTCGAAAGATTGAAATACATAAAACAGTTCTTGGCATTCATCTACTGTCACTTGCATCTCTATATAATCATCATTGAACTCTTCTTCTATTTCCTCGTGTTCTGTTGATGTTACAATTACCACCATGCCCTGAGCTTGAAGGGCATATACTTCCACATTCAATGATCCACTCACTTCAAAACCCAGCTCCGCACTAGCTTCATCAATCATGTCACGAAACAGCTGATGAACCTTTTGCGAATCTTTCCATAAATCCTCTTTTGTTAACCCGCGATCTTCCAAGTCATCAAATGTGAGGAATATCTTTATCTTGTTGTAGTTTAAACGTTCCAGCCGCATGAAAGACTCCTCCCAACCTTTAACACCATAGAACTTCTTACATTTTATGATAAAAGGTGTAAGTTGGTTCGTGAGTAATTCGTATTGTTGCAGATGAAATCAGTTCATTCTGACCCTTAGCCAATCTTCCCATTCTTTCATTGAGTTTCCGATAAGGTGATCAGCGTATTTATGTTTTTTAATTTCTGGCATTTTATCCACTGCGGTACCTCCCAACCCAATCAAGAGGTCCGGATATTGTTCTTTAAGCGCTGTCACCATTTCTAATGTTTTTGGCAGGTTAATGGACAATGTACATGACAGGAATAAAAATTTCGGTTGTACTTCTTTTAAAACAATATGAATATCTTCATCGGCAATACTTGTTCCTAAGTATATGGTTTCAAAGCCTTTTCTACGCACAAACAGTGTATATATCAATAATCCCAATTCATGCCATTCACCAGGTCCGCATACTGACACGGTTTTAGGTAAAAATCCATTCACTGGTAATCCATGAAGAATCATTCCTATTCTAGAACGCAAAAATGCAGACGCAAAGTGTTCATGTGCACTTGATATTTCATCATTTTCCCACATGTCACCAACCTTCACTAATAGCGTCCCCAAAATATCTATTAACACTTTTTCTTACAGAATATAAACTGAATATTTTATCCATTAATTCATGAGCTTGACCTTCATTGAACTCCAATAGAGCTTCTAGTAATTGGTTTAGCAAATCAGTAGATAAATCTTCTTTGATCTGTATGTTGTGTAGAATCTGATTCCAAAAGAGCCTGATTGTTTTTTTCAAGAAGTGAAACAGCTTGACTGATGGTGAAGCCTTTATTTACCCTCTGTATTAGCCACTTCAGTATTTTGATATGCTCTTCCGCGTATAATCGGTGCCCGGACTCATTCCTTACGGGAGCGATGATCTGATATCTTCTTTCCCAAGCCCTTAATGTACCCGGTTGGATACCCAGCATTTTTGGATGCTGCCTTAATATTGTATTTACCTTCATTATTTGCCATACAGATCCCTTTCTCTCTTTTCAAAATCATTACTTGCATTATATAGCACGAATGGTGCTGTGTAAACTTTGTATAGGTTTGGAATAGGTGTCATCTTTTCTGAGAGACTTAAGAAAGTTATGCCATCAAAGTAAAAAAGCGGCACCTGAAAATCAGGCCTCCGCTCGTGTAGTAACAGTCAAAATATGTGTTTCAGGCGGGGCACCAAGCCTAAGCGGCACTAAAGAAGTCCCAAAGCCATTACTGATTAACTGTGTTGTATATGGCAATTGAGTCAGTCTTCCTTTTTCATGAGGACCGAAACCAAAAATCCTAATTTGCCCGCCGTGCGTATGCCCGCTTAAGACAAGGCTGATTTTTTCTCTATCTGTAAACTTCTCAACAATTTCAGGTTCATGACTGACCAAAATTTTAAAACTGTCGCTCTTCGTTTCTTCTAGAGCAGTGGCAAGGTCATCCCGTTCATGGACCAGGTCGTCCACCCCAACTAATTCCAGTCTGTCACCAAGTTCACTTTCAAACAAATAGCTGGTGTTATCTAATATTTTCACTCCGTGTTGAAGAAGCAGGGAGTCTAATTCGTGATATTCCACCTCATAGTCATTATTACCCCATACGAAAAAAACAATGCCCAGTTTCTTTAGTTGTTCAATATTATCAGAAACTCGTGATAGAGGCACTTTCTTTTCTGTTAAGTCCCCACCTATAATCACCAAATCTATGTTGTTTATTTTATTAATGAACTCCGCACTGACTTTCCGTTTATGTATATCTGAAATAAAGAAGATTCTTATTTTACCAAAGCTTTGCGGAAAATCTGGAAATGCAAGAGTTTGCTCTATAATATTTTCTTGCATTGCTTGCTTATACATATAGAAAAGAAGTGATACTCCAAAAAGAGCTACCACTCCAAGTATGATCCATATCATCTCGAACTTCCCCTTTTGTACATAGTTGTAATCCAACTATATCACACTCTCCAAAATTTGTAGCAAACTCACTTTGTCTCATGATATAGATTGATATCAAACTCTTTTTTCATAAGATCAAATACTTGGTGTCGTTGCTTCCAGTCTGCAGGCTTCGGCCAATAGTCATCACTTCGTTTTACCATTTCCTTTCTGAGGTCATGGTACTCTTTTTCTGCCTTATCTTTTTTATACAGCAAGTACTTAATCATCCCAATCTGATAGCCAATAAACATGACAATCCAAAAATGAATAGAGCGATCAAAAAAATAGGAAATGCTTGCTGAATAAGAAGCGAATTGCTTGAAAATAAAGAAGTAGATGTACATTAAAAATAATCCTAAAGTAATGCAACAGGATATTCTCCATCTCCACTCCCTCTTTTTAAATGTATCTTGTTTTCGTTTTTTGTCTACTAAGAGTTGTAGCGTTTGTTTTGTTGCTTCGTCTGTATGATGGTTGAGCGTCTTTATTGCATGTTCCACTGTCATCCCCTCTTTCCAACCTGTCCTACTAAAAAACTATGCAGAACACATCCACTCTATGATTTACTAATAGAAAGGTTGAGGGGATAATTAAAAAAACCAGGCAGTAAACCGCCTAGTTTTAAACTACAAAATTTTAGTTGTTGGGTAAACGACGCTGTTGACTTCCG
>NZ_ACPC01000017.1:0-163572 GCF_000175075.1 Bacillus sp. m3-13 | reverse complement strand
CAAATGGCTTCGCTTTCCTAGGGGCGCTGCTGGAGCCTCCTCGGCTACGTCTGTGGGGTCTCCACCTAGCGCTATCTCCCTCAGGAGTCTACGCCTTTTGCTCCAATCAACAGCTATAAATTAGGAAAACGAAATGTTAATGCTTTTTCAGTTAACACGTTTAGAAGCCTTTCCACAAACCCTACGGTATATGAAGTCACTTTGTTGATTGGAGTGGAAGGCGCGCAGACGCCCGCGGGAGGAAGGGACAGGTGAGACCCCGCAACGAAGGAGGCCATTGAAAAAGTCTTTGATGTTAGATTTTTTTAAGACACCGCTGTTAATTTCCGCAAACGGCTTCGCTTTCCACGGGGCGACCTTGAGCCTCCTCGGGCTACGCCCTGCGGGGTCTCAACATTGTCGCTACTCCCCCACAGGAGTCTCCGCCATTTGCTCCAATCAACAGCTATAAATTATCCAAAAGATTGGTTACTAGGTTTTTCAGTGGCCTCCAACGAAGTGAGGAGGCTCACGGACCGCCCGCAGGCAAGCGAAGCGCCTGGAACGGAAATCAACGGTATTATGCTTTCTTAATCTTTATATGTCTATAAGCTTATCTATTAACTGGAATGAGAAGCTTTTGCCCGACGTTTACTTGGCCGTTCACAAGGTTATTGTGATCGCTGATGATTCTTTCTCCTTCTCTGCTGCTGAAGTATTTCATGGATATTCGGTAGAGTGTTTCACTTTCTTGGACAATATGCTCTACATATGTCACATTGGATGTTTCTTCTTCCACTTCCTCTTCCGCAACGTCCTTTTCTTCGGTTTCCGGTTGTGATGCAGGAGCTGAATCATTTTGTTCAGAAGTACTCTTATTTTCTGCCTTATCTGCAGTTTTACCAGGACCATCTGCTTCATTCTCTTGGTTTACAACCTCTTTTGCTTCACCATCCTTGGTAGACACCTGTTCCGCTTCAACAGGCGTTTCCTCGTCATTCTCTTCAACGTTGTCTACAGTACTTGCCGAAACATTGGTAGGAATAGAGATTTGCTCTACGTTCTTAACTGCTGGCGTAAACAACTTGTCTAAGAAATTGGTCTCCTGATTATTAAAATGAATGGCCATAATACTGATAGGAATTAACAAAAATAATACGCCTATCAGCCTGACGAAGGAAAAGTTCACTTTCCATTTTGTTTTTTTACTTCTTTTTTGTGCGTGAAGCTCACTTCTGGATGGGAGATTATTTGATTCCTTTTGTACTTCTTCCCGTAACCCGTCTGCTTGATCTAACCCTTTATTTTTCTCCATCTCTTACCACTCCCGTCTTCCACTTGTTATTATTATTCAAATAATCTGCTCTAATTTTGCAAGCAAGCAACATATCAATTAGGAAATGGGCCCAAATGGTAACCCATAAACTGCCTGTGACTTCATAGGTGTATCCTAAAATAAAGCTGATAATTACGACCGAGATGAACAATACCCATTTGTGCAAATACCTGATATGAAGAGCTGCAAACAAAATACTGGCAACCCATATCCCAAAATGAGTTTGAATCACTCCTCTAAAAAGGAACTCTTCTGCAAAGGATATTATGAATGCTAAAAGAATGATGTGAGGGAAGGACCTTGTCTGAAACATTTTCTCATTAATACCGCCATCATCTAAAAGGCTTTTAGGTACCATTTTCATGAGTAAAAGATCAACGCCTACCACAATTAGTGCGACGGCTGTTCCAATGACAAAAATGTTTACTGGCTGCCATGCAAATATTTGTTTAAAGGATTCCAAACTGTTAAACAAAAAATAGGCCAGTCCTAGTCCGATAACAAAAAATGCAATTTGAGAAAGATAGAGATGATATAAAAGCTCTCTAGGGTTCATATGTTTAATGATTTCTGCTTGTCTGTTTTTCAATTCTCATCTTCCTGCCAAAATATTTTTTTCAAAACCTTCTCCCAGGTTACAGGTTGATCTACATCACTTTTTGAAGTGAATTTAAATTCCCGACTATAACTGTCCATATTCAATCCACAGTTATCGCAACATTGTTGAATAGGAGTGGACATCTCTTCATCAAAATAATGCAGCAACTCTTTTCTCCTACAAAGAGCTGTGGTAGTCCAATTATTAAACTCCTTAAGCTTTGAACGTTTCATGGTAATTCGTTTGTCAATTCTGCTCTGTATCTCATCTATGCATGGTTGAAGAGAGGCGATATTCAGTTTCCCGTGTCTGTGTAAGAACTCGTTTAGTTGAAAAAAGAGATATCTCCAATAGGACTCCTGCTCTGGATATTGTTCTACCCATTCTTTCATTTGTTTTTTTGATATGGATTCTATTTCACCGTATTCATTGACCAGGTTTTGAAGGATATATGATACCCACTCCTGGTCAGGCAATTCATTGCCTATTATGAACTCTGGCAGCATCGCATCTTCCTTACTTTTCAGCAAGATTGCAATACTTTGGTTTCCCCCTCTTCCTGCACGACCAATTTCCTGCACATAAGACTCCATTTGAGTTGGCTGGTGGTAGTGAAGAACATACCGTACATTACTTTTATTAATACCCATGCCAAAAGCGCTTGTACAACAGATAAGGTCAACCTGATCCAATCAAAAACTGTTGTTGAATTAAAATTCGTTGCTCTTGTTGATAATCCGGCATGATAATATGCGACCTTGTTTATTCCATTTTCCGTTAGATATTCATAAAGTTCTTCCGTCTTTGTTCTGCTCGAAAAATAGATGATACCCGGGGGTTGCAAGTCGTTTACCAATTCAAGTAATCGTTCCTTTTTTTCTTGGTTATTGACTACTTCTTCCACTTTTAATGCTATGTTAGGTCTGTCCAATGAATTGATGTGAAAAACAGGTTCTGACATGCCTAAAAATGTTTGAATATCTTGTATGACGGCTTTTGTTGCAGTTGCAGTCAAGGCCAATGTGGGCGGTTCTCCAAGCATTTTTTTTACGGTTCCCAATTTCAGATAATCCGTCCGAAAGTCATGCCCCCATTGAGAAACACAATGTGCTTCATCTACTACAAACAAATCAATACGAACTTTTTGGAGTTTCTTGATCCATTTATCTACCTGAAGCATTTCTGGTGAGATAAAAAGGAATTTATAAGAATTCAAGTCAACGGATAACAGCTTTTCTTTTTCCGAGAAGGTCAAAAACGAGTTTAAAGCGATGACACTTTTTTCTCCACTTGACCTAAGTTGTTGTACCTGGTCTTCCATGAGGGATAATAATGGGGAAACGATGACGACAGTGCCCCCAAGAGCGTAACCTGGAAGTTGATAACATAGAGATTTACCCCCTCCTGTAGGAAGTAACGCGATGACATCTTTTTCGCTTAGGACATCCTGGATAATTTCTTTCTGACCTGGCCTAAAAGAAGAAAAGCCGGTTTTAACTTCCAGCAGAGTGTCTAGGTTCATCGCTATCCCCCATCCTTGTTAGTACTAACCTTATTTGAAAATAACTCATATCCTGATTGTTTAACTGCTCTTTAATTCTGCGAAGTTGGTGTGTTTGCAAATCATGAATAACAGCCTGGATTGCTGCTATGTCTTCCTCTTTTACATAAGGAATTAGCGAAAATTCACGAATCTGCATGGCAATCTCTACCACGTGATCTTCTATGGTACTTTCCTTCAATCTCCGGATATTGGCGATCTCCGATAGACTGAGTCCTTGATGAAGCAACTTTAAACTTTTTTGTGTGGTTTCAGTAAGCAGTGGTCTCTCCAGCAAATCACGACAAATTGAAAAAAAACTATTGTAGGTTGAAGCCGCGCCTTTTTCCTCTAAGCTTTGAATTATAAAGTGCAGAGCTGATTGGAACTCCACGTGAATCCAGGCGGAGTCTTTTTTTAAGCTTTTTGCTATTTGCTCATCTGTATTTCCTGTATGACGATAACCAGATAGTTTGAGTGCAAAGACAGTCGCTTGATTAGCCGGCAATTGAGTAAGCAAACTGTATGTTTCATTAAACAAATCATGTAACAACTGTTTTTTTGAACTGCCTTTTTGACTCAATAAATAATTTTTCACCCACCTTTGGATAGATTCATCATACTGTATAGGGATAAATGTACGTTCTTTCCCTGCCAAATTAGACATAGTTTGAACGAGTAGAGAATATCTCTTCCAAAAAGTCAAACTTTTATCTTTGTATGCATATCCATTTAAATAAGGAGATAAATAATAAAGTTTTTCGCCATCTGACAACTGCTTTTTACCTTTGTCTGTAACTTCGCAATGCTCGCTATGTACTTCACGAATAAGTTGTTCTGTCTGTAAAAAAATTATGGTTTGTTGAAGAAAGTTTCTGTTTAGATCGGGAAAAAGTCCATATACATTTACCAATGAAAAGATATTGGCATCTTGTATAGTTTGAGAAGATTTCTTTCCTCTAAATAAATGGTAGATCGCTGAAATGCTCCGTTCTCCTCTAAATGATTGGAGGCATTTCAGACACAAATATTCGAATGATTTCATCAAATTTCTACACCTTTCTTCCCCTACAGTCATTTTATCAAAATTTTGTAAAGGATGACATGTTTATCACATCTTTTCGTCGGGTAATCTAACAATATGTTTCAAAACCCTTGTGTGATAAGCATTCTCATTGAGTTTTCTATTGAAAAGTTGGGAAAACAGTTTTACAATATAAATTATAAGGAATTGGTTTCCAACTAAATTTTGGAAATCATTTAATTGACTAGTTACTATTTGGGAGGTTTATTTTCATGGCAAAATACACGATTGTTGACAAAGATACTTGTATCGCTTGTGGAGCGTGCGGTGCTGCAGCTCCAGACATCTACGACTACGATGATGAAGGTATTGCATTCGTAACACTTGATGACAACCAAGGAATTGTAGAAATTCCTGATGTGCTTGAAGAAGACATGATGGACGCTTTTGAAGGCTGTCCTACTGATTCAATTAAAATTGCTGACGAGCCATTCGATGGCGACGCATTAAAATTTGAATAGTTATAAGAAATGAAGCCCCGATCCTTATGGAATCGGGGCTTCTTCTTCATTTAATTTAAACATTCTTTATTTCTAACTGACGGTCGAGCCAAATTGCAAGCTTCTTATATAATAATAAGAACAAGAAAGTGACAATCAATCCTTTGATTATATTAAAAGGTAGGATACCCTTTACAATTCCTTCAATCATTTGAGCGGAAGACCCAGATGGGACATTAAGGAAATATGTGAATGCAGGTAAGAAAATATAATAGTTGAGTACACTCATGATCAATGCCATGGATACTGTACCCGCAACCAAACCTAATCCTAATCCTTTGGTAGTACGAATTTTATTAAAGATGAAATAAGTCGGCAGTATAAATAATACCCCTGCAGTGAAATTAGCCAACTGTCCAACAGGAACTCCTGTCATACTTCCTTGCACAATATAATGCAGGATATTTTTGATTGCTTCGACTGTAATACCAGCCACCGGCCCAAAGATAATGGCTGCCAGCAATGCCGGGACGTCACTGAAGTCCACGGATAAGAATGGCGGTAACAAAGGCAGTGGAAAGCTTAGCCACATAAGCAGATAGGAAATACCACTTAACATCCCTACTGTTACCATTTTTTTGACGCGTTTTGATTGATTCATTCTTCTTCTCTCCTTTTCAAATGGAGATCCACCTCGTACGAAAAGAGAGAATTCAAAGATGTGTGTTTATTTCATGATGCAAATCCACGCAAATAACCGCTTGTCAAAATGAACAAACGGGAGTACGAAGGCATCAGGAAATAAGCATCGAAACGAAGAAATTTCGACAACTTTGAACCTCCATCTTCTCCCATCCAGACTATACTGTCGGCTTTGGAATCGCACCAAATCCTGCCCCAACATCAGGCTCGCGGGCTTAGAGAATAACTCTCATCACCGCCGATCGGGAATTTCACCCTGCCCCGAAGATAGATCATATTATTAACTTACGAGTTTATTATACTCAAAAAATAGTAAAAAGGGAAGAGAAATGAATTGTTATTCATTTTTTATAGGAATTTTGAAACAATAAGCGCTTACATAGGTTCGACCTGTTGTAAAGTCATTGACATGCTTCCTGATAGATGATAAATTATCAGAAATTTTATAATATTTTTTTGGAGGGATTGCATTTATGTTTCATGTGCTCGTTGCAGATTCTATAAGTTCAGAAGGATTGACCCCGCTCTTAGAAGCGGAAAATGTAAAAGTATATCGGAAAGATCGGGAAGAAGACAACTACAATCCAGAAGACATCGATGCATTACTTGTACGAAGTGCCACCCAGGTGGATGATGCCCTTCTCTCTTCTCTTTCCAATCTCCAAGTAGTAGCTAGGGCAGGAGTGGGCGTGGATAATATTGATATAACCGCTGCAACCAAAAGAGGCGTCGTCGTCATAAATGCACCCGACGGAAATACCATTTCCACTGCAGAACATACTTTTGCCATGATTTCTTCATTAGTCCGTCACATACCTCAAGCAAACATGAATGTAAAAGGTGCCCAATGGAGCAGAAAGAAGTTTATTGGGACAGAACTATTCGGAAAGACCCTTGGTATTGTGGGATTTGGCCGAATCGGCGGTGAAATTGCCAAGCGTGCAAAAGCTTTTCAAATGAAAGTAGTAGTGTATGATCCGTTTTTAACTGACACGCGGGCTGAGAAGTTAAGTGTTACCTCCTTACCTTTAGACGAAGTGATGATGCAGGCGGATATCATTACCGTACATACACCTCTCACGAAAGAAACAAAAGGTTTGTTCAATAAAGAAAATATCCCTCAATTAAAGAAAGGCGTTTATCTTGTTAATTGTGCACGTGGTGGAATCATTGATGAAGAAGCATTGCTTCACCATTTGAACACAGGACATGTTGCCGGTGCTGCCCTTGATGTATTTGAAGTAGAGCCACCAACAAATCATGATCTTGTACAGCATGAGCATGTAATTGTCACACCGCACCTTGGGGCATCAACAAAAGAAGCACAATACAATGTCGCTTTCCAAGTTTCAAAAGATGTGCTGGCTTATTTAAATGGCCAATCGGTAAATACCAGCATTAACTTGCCTACTATTCCAAAAGAAATTTATAAAAAGATTCAACCGTTCTATCAACTTGGAAAAACTTTAGGTTCCATTCTTTCTCAATCTGCCAAAACACCAATTGAAGAGATTACCGCAACGTATGCTGGCGTTATAACGGAGTGGGAGACATCTATTTTGACAAAAAGTATTATTGCAGGGTTTTTGCGAAATCGTGTGGATACGACTGTTAACGAAGTGAATGCTGCTACCATTGCGAAAGAACGTGGGATCAGTTATGGAGAAAAACATCAAACAGACAGTTATGGATACTCCAATATCATTCAAGTGGAAGCGCAGGGAAAAGATGTAAACTTAGTAGTAAGGGCGACATTCATTGAAGGTTTTGGCGCTAGAATTGTTCATATGAATGGATTTGACATTGACTTTGCACCAAGCGGTCATTTGCTCTATGTGCAGCATACGGATCGTCCTGGTGTCATCGGACAACTTGGGCTCATTTTTGGTAAACATGAAACAAATATTGCTACGATGCATGTGGGACGGATGCTACAGGGCGGAAAAGCAATTATGATGCTTTCTTTTGACCAACCGCTTGAAAAAGTGCTCGTAGATGAAATCCTTCTCATACCGGATATTTCTTCTGCGATTACTTTAGAGTTATAGCAATTATTGGGAATGAAATTGTTCCCTACCATAAATTATCCCCTTACTTTTTTAAGGGGATTCTGACTGTAGAAAAACTAGCGATAATTCCAGGTTGTCTTCAGTTTTTTTGTGGAACGATATACATGTGTATTTTAATATGAATATAGATAACACGTCAGATACCGATGCCTTTGTAACTCCTGGAAACGTTCATGACTCTGTTCCCTATCCCTCACGCCTAGACCGTCAAATCAAACGCTTTGGATTTATAGTGGAACCTGTAGCACTTGTTTCTGGCTATTGCTATCTTACCAAACCGATTTGTAAGGGATTATCAGATAGAAAGATATTTGGAGTAATTGCACATAGAAGGTTTCAACCGACCAAAGGTCTCTTTCCAAAATGGAAATTCACCTATCAGCCAAAGACCCGGTTGGGCTAGGTATGTGGGAACCTTTTTCTCTCAGGTAGGATGCGAAATTAAACCAAATCTTCGACCAAAATATATGTAGAGTTTCTCTGCAAGCTGACGAGCACTAATAAGTGCTCGTTTTTGGAGTCTACACCTATTATCACCAAGTTAATTATTATCTTTGGTATAGGTATGTTTGCTGTTCGTAAGTTTCTGTAAATCTTCTCTATATAAAGTATCCTTCAATTCCTGCATTTTAAATGGAATTAATGGTGAAAGATAGGGAACACCTACTGATTTTAGGCTCACCATATAAATTATTTGCAGGGTTATAGCAATAATTAACCCGGTAAATCCAAAAAAATTAGCAGTAAGCAAAAATATGATTCTTAGAGTGTTATCAACTACTACGAGCCCTCTGTTTGCCCCTAAGAAACTTGAGAGAGTTGTTATCCCAATGACGATTAGACTGACTGGATGGATTAATTTTGCCGTAACGGCTGTTTCGCCAATTACGATTGTTCCGATTAAAGAAACCAAAATTACTGCCGTTTGCGGAAGCCGGAACGAAACATCGACTAGTATTCTTATCAAAAATATTAGAATGATAATTTCCCAAAAGGTCGGCAACAGCTCATCCTTAGAAATGATTGCTTCTGAAATCTTTTTTGGCAGATCATCTTTGTGAAAATTGGCTAACGCTATATAAACAGCAGGCAGATATACTCCCATCAAAAATGCAAACAATCTCATTGTCCGGCTAGTAAACCTGCCCAATGGAATGTGATATTCATCAGGTGCCTGAAGAAATTCGACAAATAGAGCAGGAGCTATGATGGCAAAAGGGTATCCATCAACAATAACGGCTACTCTTCCTTCAAATAAGGAAGAGACCACTCCGTCAATTCTTTCGGAATGCCTTATTCGTGGAAAAATAGACCTTGGCTTTCCCTCTAATACATCCTCTACTACTCTTTCACTGAGGACATACTTTATCCTAAGACTATTTATTCTCTTTTTAACTTTTTTTAATATTCCTTTATCCACAATTCCTTCAATGTATAAGATAGAAACTGATGTTGGGGAAATTGAGCCCAACTCTATTGTATCTACACAAAAATCGAGAGTTTTTATTGAACTTCTTATCAGATTGATATTTGTTTTCATTTTTTCAGTTAATCCAATTTGGGGACCTCTTGCGCTACGTTCTCCTACTGTTGCTTCGATGCTTCTTTCCGCCCACTTAGGAGATGGGATGATGATCCCTTGTTGATACTCGTTTATCAGTAAGACAGCACTCCCCTGTACAATGGCATCGGTCAGCTCTTTATACTTAGTAGTGGTCTTCACATCTGCCGATTCAATGATTCTTCCCATTATCTTATCTATGAGTAATTCCTTCATACATACAGTCTTAAAGGTTTCCAATAAAGGCTTGACCACATGTTCCTGAATCAGATCTAAATCAATGATTCCGTCTAGATAGACAACAGCCATTTCGGCAGAACCCTTGTAACCCACCTTTAAATTACGTACTTTAAGATCGGATGTATGGTGAAAAGAATTTTGGATATTTCTGATATTTTCTTCAAGGCATTTTTCTATGTTAAGCATAATACTACCTCCCTTACAGGTAGTATTAGGAAATATCAAAATACTATACTTTTGTCGATGCAGGCGATGCTTACTTTCTTTGCATTAAATCTAAAGAAGATGGCCAACTGGACAGGGAGAGGTCCAGCGATAGCCTATAAATAGTATTTAGGAAGTCTATCTTTTCATATCCAATTTAACTAAATATTAAAAAGGGATTTGGAATGTGAACATTCCGAACCCCTTTTGTTTATAAACTGTGTCCCCTTACTTTTGTAAGGGGGATTTTTACTGCCATTATTTTTATTGAGTGGACAGGATTAACCTAATTCTACCTCTCTGCGTTCTCCTCTATTAAAAGTCATAATTGTTTTGTATCCTACTTCTTTTGCAAGCTGAACGGCTTGGTCATAATCGGCCCCTACATGTTCAGGCACATGTGCATCGGATGAGAGCACAATTGGCACCCCTTTGTCATGACACGTTTTCAGCAATCGTTTATCCGGATATAACTCTCCCACGGGTTTCCTAAGTCCCGCAGTACTTATTTCTACACAAGTTTTAGAGTTAGCTAGAGCCGAAGCTGCCCGCTCATACTGCTCTAAAAGAAATTCTTCGTCCTTTGGCACGTATTTGAAAATCTTTACTAGATCTAGATGTCCGATTATATCGAACATATTTGACTCAGCAAGAGTAACTACTTGATCAAAATATTTCGTATACACCTCATTGGTATCGCGGCGGTCCCATTCTTTACGAAACTCGGCCAAGTCAATCCCAAAGTCCCCTACCCAATGTATGGAACCGATCACATAGTCAAAAGGATAAGCATCGATAAATTTTTTCATCTCGGCATGCTTGCCAGGTGTATAATCCATTTCAATGGACATTTTCACATTGATATCTTCATTCCAGGCCTGTTGGAAAAGTTGATAATATTCGGCCATATCATAATATCTTCGTTCCTCCACCCAGGGGTTGCTGAGAATATCTTTTGTTTGATAGAAATGATAGGCATGTTCTGAGATACCAAACTCTTCTATCTCTTTTTGTTGAGCTACCTTTGTAAATTGTTTTAGGTATTCTAGAGTTAATGTTCCTCTTTCCAAATGGTTATGATAATCTGTCAGCATAAACTGTCCCCTCTCATCTTTTTTGCTAATTATACTATTAATATAAAGAGAGATGGGTTGTATTTTCAAAAAATTCATAAAAAAGGGTGCCTAATCAGCACCTTTTTCTTCATCATTTAATAATGGTGTACTATCTCCTAAATTGTATAGGCTACCGTCTTGGTGATCTGTTTCATGGTAGAACTTCTGCTCAAGCTCAAGGTTTGCAGTAGTAGCCTCATCTGCTGTCTTACTTTTCACGTCTTTTTTCACCATGCCACCTCCGTATTTATTGAGCGGTGTATCCTCCATCCATCACAACCGCTTGACCTTTGCAATGGCAGAAACAAGTGGAGCTATCCAGATAATGGACCAGCCAAGGTAAGCTAATAGCATTAAAAGCACCAGCCCGACAATAATACTAAACATATGTACCCTCCTTTATATGGAAAAAAAGGGATTCTTCCATATATGGTGGTAGTATCTTCTTTTTGAATTGGAAATATGTATATAGGTAGGGTTGGTGTGAGAGCATTATTTGCTGGGGTTTTTGGGGAGGTTTTGGGGCCGTTTTTTAAAATTAGGTAACTAGGGGAATTTTTATTTGACCGAAGCTCCGGCTTTAGCTGCTCTTTAGGCTTATAGAGCTCTTCTATTTGACCGAAGCTCCAGCTATAGTTGCTTTTTAGGCTTATAGAACCCTTCTATACGACCGAAGCTCCGGCTTTAGCTGCTCTTCAGGCTTATAGAGCCCTTCTATTTGACCGAAGCTCCGGCTATAGTTGCTCTTTAGGCTTATAGAGCCCTTCTATACGACCGAAGCTCTGACCATAGCTGCTCTTTGGGCTTATAGAACCCTTCTATACGACCGAAGCTCTGACAATAGTTGCTCTTTGGGCTTATAGAACCCTTCTATACGACCGAAGCTCCGGCTATAGTTGCTCTTTAGTCTTATAGAGCCCTTCTATACGACCGTATCAACTGTTCCAAAAGAATTTTCGAGCAAAGAGACGACATAAAAGTAAAAAAGCGTGCTCATCTGCACGCTTTTCATACTTACTCGCTATACGGTATAGGATTCGGAGAGTAAGGCACGCTTACCTCTTCATTGAGTGTGATAGTCCCAATCATCCCTTCTTGAGAAGATTCAAAGACCACAGCACTTAACCCAAATTCTTTTGCTACCATCATCATCGCCTCAAGGGCAAAGATGCTTTCGTCGTTATTTTCAAGTACGCTGCTATCTGCCAGCTTAATGCGAACTACAGTTTTATCTTTTTCAAGCGCCAAACTTTCCACTTGCACCGTATCTGGAATAGCGGGCTCTAGTTTACTGGTATCAGCTTGCTCCGGGGCACTTGTCATCGCCGTGAGAGCATCTCCGATTGAAAGATATCTTTCATGCCCTGGAACCAATAAAGGCAGGCTACCTGTGTGATATTTGAAATACGCACGCTTGTTTTTAGTCTGTAACTCTATCGGACCATTATATACATCGTTGCCAACTTGCACACCTTTAGTTGATCCATTATCACTAAATAAGAAATGAGTGTATTGATTGCTAAAAGTATCGCTTAATTCTTTAGGGAAAAGTCTGCTTTGATAAGATGTTAAACCTTTAGCCATATCTGTTACATCTAAGATTGGCATCGCCCTATCTAACCCTATGTCACCTTCTGAAATTTTTACATTGTCATTGATAGTTGGCGCATTAACCCCATAGTCCTCGTAAGCTATTCCTCCCCGCACCTTATTGAGAGCATCCACATACGTGTCACTTTCTCCACGAGGAACAATCACAGTCAATGGCGTGCTGGAACCACCATGTTTAAAGTTATCCGCCTCCATTAAGGACACGCCAATGGTTACAGCGTACTCTAATTCTATATTATAAGAAGTTGTAACAAAACTCTTACCGTCCAATGAAGTGATCTCAGCTGCAGCAAAGTCATTGGATTCCTCTTCCCCTTCCGCCTTTAGTGAAGATTCTTCCTCTTCCTCTAAGGCTTCCCTGCTAATATCTGCGGCAGAATCCTCTGCACTATCATCTGCATTCATTGTTGCGGTGTCCATACTTTCTTCTGAACTGCTGTCAGATCCACTTAAACTCATGTCGAACTGCATGTTGTTTACGAACATAGGTGCAACCAGCGCGAACAGCACTAATGCCGCAACTAATGCAAAAGCAGGTACTATTTTCGAACGCCGCGGTGAATTTGCTAGTTTTGGCTGTATTTCTTTATATATTTGTTTCGGGTCACGATCATCTTTAATTTTAGGCATTTGCCTTAACAACTTTTCAATTTGGTCTTCATCATTATGACGCATTGCTGTTTCCTCCTTTCTCTTGAAGTTCTTCCATATATGCCTTCAAGACCTTTAAGGCTCTATGTTGAGTAGTTTTCACCTTACTTTCCGTCCAGCCAAGAATTTGGGCTGTTTCTTGAATAGAAAGGGCTTGTATGTACCGGAGGATAAGGACTAGTCGGTGATCGACTTTACATTTATCCAAACAACGGTACATTTGTTGAACTTGTTCATTTTGTACGGCTATCTCTTCAGGAAGTGGAGCGTGATCTTTTACCTGTTGTTTGTTCCAGTCGAAAGTTTCAAGTAGTTTGTTTTTCCATCCTTTTTGTTTGCGAAAGGAATCAATGGCAACATGCTTGGCAATTGAAAACAGCCAGGTCTTTTCACTGCTTTTCCCTTCAAAACGGTCATAGGAACGTAAAACTTTTATATAAACTTCTTGAACGAGGTCTTCCGCTTGCTCCTTGTTGTTCACCATGTAATATAAGAACTGATAAACATCCTGGTGATATTTTTCATAGAGCTCTTGAAAAACGGTATTCATAGTTTCCCTCCGTTCATTTCATTAGTCGTATATTATAGTAAGAAAGTTACATTACAAATATATTAAAAAAATTACAATTTGACTAGGGTTATTTGGCAATTATTTCTTTTTGTTTTTTGTCTGTAATATAAGTATAAGGGATGTCCGTATAGTATTGTAGGGATTTTTGTAGGCTTTTCTAAAGAGGTTATATACATATTTCGACCTATTTTGATTGCGCCGCTGTTGATTTCCGCAAATAGCTTCGCTTTCCGCGGGCGACCTTGAGCCTCCTCACTTCGTTGCGGGGTCTCAACAATGTCGCTACTCTCCGCAGGAGTCTTCGCCATTTGCTCCAATCACCAGCTAGAAATTCCTAGTAACTCTGCTTCACTTTTTTACATAGTAAAACGCCAATCCACAGAGGATTGGCGCTCCCGTATCATTTCTTGTAGGTGCTGCTCATTTGATATTGTGCCAGGCTCTCTTTTCTTTTAATGATGAATGGAGCTCTTTCGTTTAAGAGTTTGGAAAGGATCGGATAAAGAATAATGAAGAAAACGACATTTCCGACTGCATGGTTGATATCAAATGGTAGTCCAGCAAGATAATATGGCCAAAATGGAAAATCTCCGACAATCATGTTTTGGATGGAGAAAACAAAACCGAAAAATAGCCCGCAAAGCCCAGCATAGAGGGAAAGAATGAATACTGGGATTCTTTTAAACCAAATCCCAATTGCACCACTTAACAATCCAATGATTGACCATGCAAAGATTTGTGTGAATGTCCACATGCCAGTACCAAGAACTAGATTCGTTGCAAAGGTCGTACCTACTGCAAGAATCACACCTGAAACAGGTCCCATCCAGAAAGCACAAATTATGATGATTGCCGTCACTGGCTGGACGTTAGGTATGGATGCGAAAACAATTCTCCCTACTACACAAATGGCTATTAAAACACCAAGCAGCGCTATTTTTCTGGTTGCCATCATCATTCCACCTTTTGATAATCAAAATGAACTTCGTCGTTCTCCTCTAGCGTATAATCACTTGCCCCGACCATTAAGCTTTCACCGTTGACGGAGATGTTCCAATAATAATCAGATTCTTCCTCAGATCCAAGACCGTCGATTCCGACGATGAAATCTCCTCCAAAACCTGTAGTAAGCTCAAAGTTGCGGTCCATAACTTCCATCAAAGACTCACCTTCTTCAAACTCAACTGTTTCCTCACTAATGGCTTCTTCGCCTTCTTTCGTTAGTTTAATCGTGGTGGAAAGTTGACTTTCTTGTTGTTCTTCTGTTTCAACAGGAGTCTCATTATTAGCAGACTGATTTGTTTCATTGCCTGCATTAGCGCAGCCTGTAATGGCAAGCGTTAATGATAGTAAAAGTGTAAGTAAAAGTTTTTTCATCTGTTTTTTTCCCCTTATGTAATAAATTTGCAGTGCAAGTAGTAAAACCGTGAAATTGTCTCCTCCTATCTTTACCCCTAATGTTCCAATCAATATGTGCTGAGCATAACAAAAAACCTCATCCAATTTCAGGATGAGGTGATAACGGCATTGTCATAATACGACAAATAAAGACGGAGTTCTGCCGTCTCTCCTACTCAACCCCCGAAGTATTGAAACTGGTATAATAATTGGCAGGTCTACTGACTTATGCTTCTTCCTACTTTGAGCCTTCCCATATGGGGACCTAATTTCTTAAGCCCGATCATACAGTGGTCATCTCATTTCGTCCACATTTACAGTTGCGGGGACAGTTTTGGCATTTCACCAAATTCCCTATTAAGTCACCATTGTGACACCAACTATTTCGATTGCTATTCAATTAACTATGTTCATATTACAAGATATGTCTGGTCTTGACAAGATAATGTTTCATATAAAACAAGATTTTTCGCTACACATCTCCATTTTGAGCGTGTTTTTGTGGAATATACATGGAAAATGTCGTTCCCTCGTTCTCTTTTGAATGAACGGATATGGTACCTCGGTGTGCTTCTATGATATTTTTCACAATAGCTAGTCCCAGTCCTGTTCCTGCACGCCCTCTTGTACGTGCTTTATCCGCTTTATAGAAGCGTTCAAAAACAAAAGGCAGATCTTCTTCCGGGATTCCGTGCCCAGAATCTTTTACATCTATTTTGACTCCGTTGTTTATTAATTTTGCATGAATGGTTATAGTCCCATCGTCTGCAGTATGTCGAATCGCGTTGTCTACCAAGTTCGTCATTACCTGTTCCATACGGTCCACATCCATTTGGATGACTCCATCACCTTCTACACGTGATTGCAACACGATGGACTTCTCTTTTGCAAGGCCCTGAAACTTTCTTGTTATCTTTTCGACAAAAGCCACAATATTGGCATTTTCATAATTCAAGGAAATATGACCTGCTTCCATTCTCGCTAAATCAAGTAAGTCATTTACAAGGCGGCCCATCCTGAGTGATTCATCATATATAACGGATGCGAGCTCTTTTTTCTCTTCGTCGGTTCCGGCAATATCATCGACAATTGCTTCACTATAGCCTTGCAGCATAGAAATTGGTGTACGCAATTCATGGGACACATTGGCTATAAAGTCTTTACGAAGTTTGTCCAATCTTCTCTCTTCCGTCATATCCCGTATTACTGCAACAGCCCCGCGGATATGGGTCTGAGTATATAGTGGACTCATTACGATCACCCACGTACGCCCTTGATACGTAAGTTCGATGCTTTGTTCTTTTTCCACAGAAACGGCCCGTTGGAACATTTCCACCACTTCACCCGGCAGGTCTTCTCCGCTGGCATTGCCTTCTTGATAGTACCAGGCTTGTAAGAACTTCTCCGCCGGTGGGTTGGTTACAAGAATGGTGCCATCTCGATTTAAGGTGATAACCCCATCGGCCATACTGCTGAGAATGTTGGCTAAATGCTCCTTCTCTTGATTCAAGGCGTTAATATTAAACTTGAGTTGTCTGCCCATCTGATTAAAGGCCATTCCAAGTTCTCCGATTTCATCCGAAGTAAGAATAGGAACCTTTGTATCGAACTTTCCTCTTGCCACTTCAAAGGCGGCCTCTCGCATATTACGCAACGGCGCTGTGATTCTTGTAGATAAGAAGAATGCGAAAATGGTCGTTAGGAAGATAGCAAAACCTGCAGCAAGCAAAATAAGTTTTGTTGTTTGTTTGGTTGTCTCTTTGATGGCAAGCAGGGACTGATAAACGAAAACAGCTCCATCTTTATCTTCATTTATATGCAAGGGAATTCCGACGATCATTACTTCGCCTTGCATTTCATCTGTAATTTGAAAATCTGGCAAATAAGTCTTTTTCGTCACGATAGGCTGATCTTCAAAGACGAGGGAAAGGTCCGGGTCATTTAGGAAGAATTCAGCTGGCAGGTGGTCAATTTGTGAGGTTGGGGAATGAGCGTACTCTCCCTTGTCCGTAAAAATAACTACCCGGGACACATCATCTACAAGCTCCCAAGCAATAGATTTCGATTGCTCCATGTCTTCATGCTGCTCAAGAATTAATGAAATCTTACTCGCTGCCTGGGTCAGATCCTTTTCTGCTTCCTGTACATGGTAATTCTCAAAGAACTCTAGTAAAAGAATGGTTAAAACAAATAAAACAAATGAAACTAACAGTAACACTGTAAGCCAAAGCTTACCTACTACACTTCTCCAAATCATGATTCATTGCCAACCTCGAATTTATAGCCTACGCCCCATACTGTTACAATCATTTTAGACGCTGGTTCTGACACTTTGTTTAATTTCTCGCGAAGGCGTTTCACATGCGTGTCAACTGTACGTAAATCCCCAAAGAATTCGTATTGCCAGACTTCTTTCAACAGTTGCTCGCGGTCGAAAACTTTATCAGGAGATTTTGCAAGAAAGTAAAGAAGTTCATATTCTTTAGGGGTAAGATTAATCTCTTTCCCTTCAGACGTCACTCTGTGTGCATCATTATCAATAGTTAAGTGAGGAAAGACGATGACATCCTTTGTTGTTGTTTCAGTTGTCAAGAACGTTGTGCTAGAGGATCGACGTAATAACGCTTTCACTCTAAGCACTACTTCTCGTGGGCTGAACGGTTTTACAATATAGTCGTCAGTTCCCATTTCAAACCCTTGCACTCTGTTCGTTTCTTCCCCTTTGGCTGTCAGCATAATAATGGGGGTGGCTTTTTTCTCCCGAATTTCTTTACACACTTCCATCCCGTCCATGCCAGGCATCATGACATCGAGCAAAATGACATCGTATTCTTTTTCAAGCGCCATCTCAAGCGCCGTATTGCCGTTATCAGCTTCTTCAATTACATAATTTTCTCTTTCAAGATACATTTTCAATAACCTTCTAATACGGTCCTCATCATCCACTACAAGGATTCTCACTTCTTTTTCCATATTCATAAACCCCCTTCAAATATCTGCAAGAAAAGCCCCCACAATATTGTGAAGGCCGGTTATTTGTATTACATCGCGTAGGAATGAAGCCCAGCAATGATTAAGTTAACACCAATTAAGTTAAACAAGATGATCGCAAAACCAACAAGCGTGAGCCATGCAGATCTCTCGCCTTCCCATCCTTTAGAAAGACGGAGATGAAGATATCCTGCATAGAATAACCATGTGATAAACGCCCATACTTCTTTTGGATCCCATGCCCAGAATCTTGACCAGGCTAACTGAGCCCAAATGGCTGCAAAGATAAGTCCACCAAGGGTGAAAACCGGGAAACCAATTGTTACTGCTCGATACCCAATTTCATCTACCATATCCAGATTCACCTTAGCCACAGCAGGTTTTAACGCTTTTCCGATTGGTTTTCTAATGATAACTCTTAATAATAGATATAAAATTGCTCCGCCAAGTAGGGACCAAATAACTGTGTTCAGCTTTACAGTATTAATCCATGGAGAAAGATTTACAAGGGAATCCATTCTATTTTCCGTCAATAATTCCCCTTCATTAGGTCCGACAATTGGATATAAGTTATATACCACTTGTTCTTGTGCGCCTTCTTTATTGATGTAATTGAACTGTGCCTCATAATCAACTGCGCCAAAACCAATGGAGATGAATATAAACCCTAGGAAAGAAATTAACACATAAAGGGTAAATTCAACCCAGAAAGGCTTCTTACCTTTTTTACTATAATCTACCACTTTTACCAAATAAATTAAACCTGCTGCAAAACTGACAGACAGAATAGCTATGCCCAGTGCTACCGTTGATACGTGAATCGCCAGCCAATGACTTTGCAATGCAGGTATCAGTGGAGAAATATCGCTTGGAAACATTGCTGCATATGCAATCAACAGCAATGCTATTGGAAGGGTGAAAACTCCCAGTGTACTAGTTTTATATATGAAATAAATGACGATAAAAGCTAACACCATCATCATACCGAAGAAAGTTGTAAATTCAAATAGATTACTTACAGGTGCATGTCCACCTGCAATCCATCGGGTAATAAAATAGCCTAGTTGAGCTATAAAACCTAGAATTGTTATGAAGATCCCTATTTTCGCGGCTCTGTTTCCTTGCTTACCGCGAATGGCTCCACCGAAGAAGGCTGTTCCAATCAGATAGAGAATAAATGCAGTGTATAACAAATTACCACTTAGCTGAGCCATTTTTAAGCCTCCTCTTTCTTTTCTATCTTTTGTTCCTGCGCTTTTTCGGCTTCCACTTGATCGACAGGAATGGAAATAGAAGTATGTTCTAACGCTTTATTAATTTCATTTTTTAATCCAAACCAGTTCTTGTTCGTATGACCTGCAAGCATAATTTCATTACCGTTCCTTCTAATCCATACACGACGGTGATTCCAATACATTCCTTGAATGACACCAATCATAAAGATCGCTCCGCCTGCGCCAAGAATCCATAATGTGAGGTCTTTTCGAACAGTCAATCCAGATACATTGCGCGTTTCTACGCCGGCAAATGTCATCTTATTCTGGTTTGTCCCATTAGGTTCAATGTTTTGTCGTATTGCTACGAGTGCAATTTCCCCTTCAGGTGTTTCAGGGGTAACCATTCTGAAAACAAATGCAGGATTATTAGGCACCCTTGTTTTGGTTGCTGGTTCTCCACCTTCTAAAGTGAAGTCAGGAAAGTAATTTACCAGTTCCACAGAAACACCTTCACCAAGATCATATGTTTCTTGCGGATTTAGCAAGTCCACTTTTATTGTACCAAAGCTCTCCTCAGAATCCTTGTTTTCTACATTGAACGACATGCTCTTAAATTCATTCAATTTATAGTCTACTTGATAAAGAGCATAGTTGTCATGCTTCAACGGCTGGTTCACTTGAACAGCATGCTCTTTTACTTTTTCTAATTCTGGTTCAGCCCCGAGGATGTACTCCCCCTTACGCTCATATAATACCGCGTTTGTTTGGAAATTACTCGCAATGGCATCTTCCCCCGCTCTGGAAATAGCGGAATTAAATATTTCGTCCGATGATTCACTATTATATGTTTCATAAATAAAACCTTCGTTTTTCAAGTAGTATTGACCACCTGTGCCGGGAATAAGTTCAGTTTCCCCTTCACGAACCCAAACTGTTTCATCTACATACATACCTGGGAAAAATCGTAGCATCGCACCAATAAGGAAAATGATGATACCAATATGATTTACATATGGACCCCATCTGGAGAATCGATTTTTCTCTGCAAGAATATTGCCATCTTCTTCTCTGACGTTAAATTTTCGTTTTAGTAAACCTTGCTTAGCTTTTTCAATTTCTGCGCTTGGTTCTTCGTCCACCACCGTCGTTCCATAAACCCTTTGGCGTTTCATGAAGCTCTCATGCCTTGTCACCCTTTGTGTTTTCAAGGATTTATGTAAAGGGATAAATCGGTCTAAACTGGCAATGA
This sequence comes from Bacillus sp. m3-13, assembly GCF_000175075.1. NCBI lineage: Bacteria > Bacillati > Bacillota > Bacilli > Caryophanales > Bacillaceae > Bacillus > Bacillus sp. m3-13. The sequence goes on along the minus strand of NZ_ACPC01000017.1, from coordinate 143,016 downwards.
CTAAGGAAATACCTAAGGCAGCGATTAAAAGCATGTACCACCAAGATCCATATAAATCATGGAAACCTAACGCGTAATACAACTCTCCTGGAAACCCGTATTCTTGCTCGTAATACATTTCCGCAGGGATTGCCTGATTGATATAATCTTTTTGAGGAAAAATGGTTCCGATGGAAGAGGCAACCAGAATAATGAAGATAATCCAGATACCAACTTTAACGGATGAAAAGAAGTTCCATACTTTATCTATTATCGTTTTGTTATAGGTTTGTGAACGCCTAGCACTACCTTCATAACGCATATCCAAAAGTTTTTCTTTACTTTGATCATTTTCCGTTGGTTTTCCGCACGCTTCACAAAGTATGGTACCCTCTGGATTTATGTGTCCACATTCACATTTTATTTCACTCATACGTAAAACTCCCTATTATTTAGGTTTGATCATTTCCATGAATTCTTTAACTCTTTCCTCTGTTAATTCACCTGAATGCTTCATTACGACCTTGCCGTTCTCATCCAGAAGAATAGTAGTCGGTAATGGTAGAATTCCATAGGCCTGTCTTACTTGGTCACGTTTATCCATTGGGATGGGAAAGGTTAATCCATGGCGATCTCTGAACTTCTCGACTGCGAGGTTCGTTTCTCTAATATTAACTGCAATTACTTCTACGCCCTGTTCTTGAAAGGCTTGATATTGATTTTCCATATATGGCATTTCTCGTTCGCATGGCTTACACCATGTTCCCCAGAAGTTAAGAAATACACCTTTACCACGGTAATCGGAAAGCATTACTTCATTGCCTTCAAGATCAGTAAGTACAAAATTTGGTGCCTCATCTCCCACGTCCACAATCTCTTTGGACTGAAAGAAGTTTGTATACATGGTATATCCGATTGCGAGTAAAAGAAGCAGTAGTATGCTTGTCCGCATCAGTAAGCGTTTCTTTTTATTCATATACATACTCTCCTAAAACTGAGACATTTCATCCTAGTTATTATAACATTTACTACTTTTTGCATAGATAATAGAATATGAAGGTTTTGTGACCGAAAAACAAAGGTTCCCAAACACAGGAGCCAGACACAAACAAAAGCGGAAGCTGCCTTATAAGCTTCCTCCGCTTTTGCTAGTATAACTATTATTTCTTCGGTTTTGTTGCCATCACACGAAGCTGTTTCACTTCATGGGGAGTCAACTCTCTTGCTTCCCCTGCAGACAGTCCATGCAAGTTCAGGAAACCATAACGTTCCCTTTTTAATTTCATGACCGGATGGCCGATTGCTTCAAACATACGGCGAACCTGTCTGTTACGACCTTCATGAATGCTAATTTCAAAGATAGAGGTGTTCTTCGTTCTCTCCATAGAAAGTAGCTTAATGCGAGCAGGTGCGGTTTTACCGTCTTCAAGCTTTATTCCTCTTTCCAAGCTTTTAATCGCTTCTCTTGAAGGAATGCCTTTAAGTTTTGCAACATAGACCTTTTCCACTTCTGATGCGGGGTGCATAAGCACATTTGCGAACTCACCGTCATTGGTCATCAATAATAAACCGGAAGTATCATAGTCTAATCTACCAACAGGATAGATGCGCTCCTCAATGTATGGAAAGAAATCTGTCGCTACTTTTCTGCCTTTGTCGTCACTTACACTAGAGATAACGCCTCTTGGTTTGTATAGTAAGAAGTAGACTGGTTTCTCGCGTTCAACAGGAATTCCCTCTACTTCAATTTTATCATTTGGGTTAACTTTTACCCCTAATTCTTTTACTACTTTATCATTAACTCTTACTTTACCTTCTTTTATCAATTCTTCTGCTTTTCTTCTTGACGCAATCCCTGCGTGTGCAATTACCTTTTGTAACCGTTCCATATCTTTCACCTCATTCAACATCTTACCCGACTTTCACAATAAAAGCCAAGATTTCTCTACTTCTAGCATTCCCAATGTTTGCAAACTCTAATTATACCTGTTGTTGTTTGTAAAAAGAAAGAGGAAATAATGGATAACCGGATTTGGCGCAGTATAATAAGAAAAACCGAGCAAAAATTGCTTGGTTCCAATTTTAGTTGCTAGGATATGCACCGCTGTTGATTTCCGCAAACGGCTTCGCTTTCCTAGGGGCGCTGCTGGAGCCTCCTCGGCTTCGCCTGTGGGGTCTCCACCTAGCGCTATCTCCCTCAGGAGTCTTCGCCTTTTGCTCCAATCAACAGCTATAAATTACGCTAAGATTAGTTATTCGTTTCCCAATAGCTCAGTTAGATAGCTTATTTAACTTAAGTTGAATGAAAACACTTTGTTGATTGGAGTGGAAGGCGCGCAGACGCCCGCGGGAGGAAGGGACAGGTGAGACCCCGGAAGGCGTAGCCTGAGGAGGCTCACGGACCGCCCGCAGGCAAGCGAAGCGCCTGGAACGCAAAGCAACAGTTTCATCACAAATAATAAAAACGCCGAGATTTTTCTCGACGTTAGTTTACATGGCAAAAAATATTGTAACTACCAGAATAGATACAACTATTCCGACTACATCAGCCAACAATCCTACTTTTAAAGCATCTCCCATTTTCTTGATACCTACTGCCCCAAAATATACCGTAATGACATACAGAGTGGTATCTGTACTTCCTTGGAGTACCGAAGCTAGCCTCCCCATAAAGGAATCCGGTCCATAGGTAGCTATCATATCTGTCGTCATTCCAAGTGCTGCCGTGCCTGAGATGGGCCTGATAATGGATAGGGGGACAATTTCGGCGGGAACACCTATTGCCTGCATAGCGGGTCTGACAAACTCTACGAGAAAGTCTAAGGCGCCTGAAGCCCTGAAGATTGAGATGGCAACCAGCATTCCTACCAAAAAAGGAATGATAGATATTGCTATCTTAATGCCTTCTTTTCCGCCTTCTACAAACGTCTCGTATGTGGGCACTTTCTTAAACGTTGCGTATAAGAGAATGAAACCAATAATGAGAGGTATCATCCATAACGATATGAGTGAAATGAGTTGCATGGACTACCTCCTTTTTGCCCTACGCCGGTAATAGAATAAACGGTCTATAGTAATGGCAGCGATGGTGGAGCAAAGGGTGGCAACAAGGGTGGGACCTACTATTTCTGTCGGGGAAGCAGATCCATAATTCATCCTGATCGCAATGACAGTTGTTGGAATCAGGGTAAGGCTTGATGTATTGATTGCGAGAAATGTAATCATGGAGCGGCTTGCTTCTATTTTTCCTCCGTTCAATTCCCTCAGTTGTTCCATCGCTTTAATTCCCATGGGAGTCGCAGCATTACCCAGGCCAAACATGTTTGCAATCATATTAGATAGCATATAACCCATTGCAGGGTGATCTGGAGGAACTTCTGGAAAAACCCTGCGTACCACGGGTTTAAAGAGAGAAGCTAACTTTTCAAGAAGTCCCGCTTCCTGTGCAATTCGCATTAATCCAAGCCAGAACACTAGTATACTGATAAAACCGATGCAAATCGTTACCGCTTCCTTTGCACCAGTAAATATCGCCTCGTTCACTTTATCCATCGTTCCATTAATCATCGCGAACAAGATTCCGATAATTGTCATGGCCACCCAGATAATGTTTACCATGTAATCTTTCCTGCCATGATGAAAAAGATATCCTTAAAGATACTCCAGAAACCGCCTTCCTTCTCCTGTTTCCGCTCAAAATAGATTGGCGTTTCCACTACAGCCTCATCGTGGACAATTAAGGTATATTCCCCCACCACTTCCGGTACATTCCCTTCGTCTTTCCAATCCTTTTTCGGCGTTTCCAGTGTCACTTTAATTCGTACATTTTCTCTTTCCTTTTGCGTCATTGGAAACTTAATATCACGAGAGAGTGAGACTTTTCCTTTATAAAAATCGTCTTTCACATTGTCTAATTCACCCTTTTCCGCTATATCATATAATTTGTAGTCGACAAATGCCCGATTGAACATATAGATATGATCTTTCCAATCATCCGGACCATTCAATGTTACGGCAATTACATCTAAACCTTCTTTAGAAGCTGTGGTGATAAGGGTTCGCTTTGCCCGCTTTGTATAACCTGTTTTCCCCCCTGTTGCGTATTGGTACATCCCTGTTACCAAGCGGTGTTTATTGGTCCAACTCCTGTCCCATGATTCACCAGGGGCAGCGGGTGCTCTGTAGACCTTTGTGCCTGCTACCTCTTTAAATTTATCATTTTCCATGGCATACCTAGTCAATAGCGCCATGTCGTATGCAGAAGAGTAGTGGTTCTCATGGTCATCTAAGCCGTGTGGATTGGCGAACTCTGTGTTGGTCATCCCAAGTTCTGCCGCCTTTTCATTCATCATGAAAACAAAGCCTTCCAAACTTCCGCCAACATGTTCAGCTATTGCAACCGCAGAATCGTTTCCAGACCGGAGCATCAAACCATATACTAGATGTTCGAGTTTGATTTTTTCCCCTGGTTTCAAGTATAGGGATGAGCCTTCTGCACGAACGGCCTTTTCACTAACCTTTACAATCTCATCCAGTTTTCCAGATTCAATTGCCAAGATAGCAGTCATCACCTTGGTGATACTGGCAATCCTCTGTTTGTCATGTGCATCCTTTTCGTAAATGATCCTGCCGCTTTCTTGTTCAATCAAGACAGCATTTCTAGCACTGACCCCTACTTGTTCTGCATGTACATTATGCGGAATGCATATGGAGAAAATCAGCAGCGAAACTAGCGCAATGCTGAACATTTTTCTTATTAGAGACATCCAATCCCATCCCTTATCTATTTTTGTACAAGTTTATGCGGAACCTGTCCTAGAATATGAATGGTTTTTATGTCGAATGGATGGAAAGGAAAAAGAGAGGCATGGGCCTCCCTCTCTCATCAGTATGGTTTCCACTTCAATCTAGATGCTTCTTGGTAGCGCTTTTCAACGTCTTTCCAATTAACAAGATTCCACCACTTATCAATATAATCTTTACGGTTATTTTTATATTGAAGATAATAAGCATGCTCCCAAACATCTAAGCCAAGTAAGGGGATGGTATCCCATTGAGTAAACAGCTGCTGCTTTTCTGTTTGCAAAATTTCCAAGCGGTGTGCACGTGGAGACCAAACAAGCAAAGCCCACCCGACACCTTCTACTTTATCAGCAGCTTCTGAAAAATGTTTTTTAAATTTCTCATAACTTCCAAAGTCCTGGACTATCTGCTGCATTAATCTTCCACTTGGCTGACCTCCACCATTAGGTGACATGTTATCCCAGAACATCGTGTGCAAATAATGGCCGGATCCGTGAAAAGCCGCTTCCCGTTCCCAGTGCTTGATAAGATCAAAGTCACCTGTTTCGCGGGCTTCTAGCATTTTCATTTCTGCTTTATTTAATCCGTCCACATAACTTTTATGATGCTTTTGGTGGTGCAGCTCCATTATCTCCCTTGAAATGTATGGTTCAAGGGCGTTATACGGATATGGCAGTGGTGGAAGGGTATGCTGGCCGATCGGCACCCTTCCATTATTCACTCGTCTGCTTGAAACATTGCGCATCTCTTCCGCTGCTTCTTCCACACACCTTTTAATATCTAGTATGTCAGACTCGTAAATATACTGTTGGTCTTGTGCAAATTGCACTCTCTTTAGAATCCCTCTTATCTCAGGTAGCCAACTGTTGCGAGAATCTTCTTTGCTACCTTGGTTGGATGTCAATATTTCCAAGCACCAGTCTTCTACATCGCTTAAAAACTGCTTAAAAACAAGTTGATTTTGTTTGATCATCCTCACCCTCCCCTGCACTCGTCGTTTTATTGTATGCAGCATCTGGGCGTTATGGAACAACAGATGAGTAGTGGAAGATAAACAAAAAACACCAACCCAAATGAACGGGCTAGTGTTGTCGTATCAATTGCTTTGCATCATTTTGGTTCGGTAGTCTGTTTCATAATACTCCAACTCTTCACGAACTGCTTGGAAGTCGCCCTCCAAACCACGAATCACCATTTTTAATGATTCTGGAGGTGCCTCATGGAACTGGATAGAATTTTTCCCCGTATAAGCAGATCGACTGTCCTCATACCAGGCATCGTTTCTTGGAGCAAAGAACTCTTCGATACATTGATGGTAAATATTATATAAAACTTTTTCAGCAGCTGACTTTCTAAACGGTTCACTTTTCAGGATAACTTGACAAGCATTCAACCCTTCGTCACAGAATACAGCAAGTCGACGAGTATTTAATAAAAGAAGTTCTACATATTCCTGTTTTGTAGAAGACTCTTCCATTAATGTGGAAAGTGTAGCTTCATTCAAGAACGCATTCAATTGATGTACTGTATTTCCTAAAAAGCTCTCAACCTGTTCTGTTTGTGATTTTACAATTGTATTTGCCATTGAAAAATGACCCTCCAAGTATTAGTTTTTTCTAATTGTCAGTTTCTACTACGATACGTTTCTAAAGTTAAAAGTAGTACTAGCAATGCTAGAAGTACTCCTAGCTTGGCCTCTTATGAAGAAGGTTGCGCTAGAAATTGAAGTGGCGAGGAAAGTTTATAGGTACCTTGATTGTGAAGGCCTTCAAAGATCTCTCTTACTTTTGGGATATCCACTCCCTCAAAATAACCCGCAAGCTCCTCTGGCGTATTAATATAGATTCGTTTTCTTTGACGAAAACTTGGGTTTTTAATTAAACAAGTAATGGCTACCAAATCTTTAAAGGTAATGTTCTTTTCACCAATCTCGAAAATAGGATCTGTCTGTCCACTCAGAGTTGGGATGTACTCCGAAAAGTTTTCATCATAATACCGAATATACAGCACATATAATGTTTTGTCTTGCCCATCATCTTCAAACGTCACTTCAGAGCGATTGAAAAAATCCTCAGAAGTGTTGGGTTGTGCCTTTTCTAATTCATACCCTCTACAATTTATTATACGCATACAACAGTCACTCCTACCTGCTAATCTGTCATAGGGGCTTTTCTATTAATAGCCTCCCATACTACTATTTTACCATAAGAGAAATAAATAGTCTTAAGATTCAAATGTTTCTTGAAACTTTTCAAAGAACAGATCGGCTTCTTCATCCATTTCTTCCATATTTACAGATAGCGGCGGCAGTTCTTTGATATCTTTTAGCCCGAAATAATCCAAGAATTCCTTGGTAGTTCCATAAAGAATGGCTCTTCCTGTACCTTCAGCCCTGCCAACTTCTTTCACTAACGCCTTTGCTGCCAATGTTTGCAGCGGCCTTTCACTTTTCACACCACGAATACTCTCTACTTCCGTCCGCGTAATCGGCTGCTTATATGCAACAATCGCTAATGTTTCGAGTGCTGCCTGTGAAAGTGTTTGGGAAGAAGGCGATTCCACCAGTTTTTTCAGATAGACAGAATGCTCTTTTTTAGTAGTCAATTGATACGTTCCTGCAAGTTCTATGAGGGTAATTCCCCTCTCCTTCTTTTGATAACCTTTTTTCAACTCTTCTAAAATATCCATTGCGACATGTTCCTCGACTTCTAGAACATTTGTAAGTTCCTTAAGCGTAAGGCCTTCGTCTCCTGCTGCAAAAAGGAGGCTTTCTACAATCGCTTTCCAATTAATAATAGCCACTTTCTTCGTTTTCTCCTTCCTTATAAGACACATATATATCCGAGAAATTGTTATCCTGTTCCAAAAGAATACTATTCTTTTTCAAAAGCTCAAGTATCGCCAAAAATGTCACCACAATATACTCTTTGCTTGATTCTGGGAATAGCTCATAAAAATGCTTGCGTCCCTTGTATTGACGCAAATCTCGGATCAGTTCTTCCATTCTCTTCTCTATCGGAATCTCCTGGCGTGTAATCCTCGTTTGCACCGGTTTCTGTATTTTTTTCCTACGCATTAGTTTCTGCAATGCACCGAGCATATCATATAAGGAAACATCAAGTTTCACTTCTTCTGGCTTTACTTCCTTCATGAGCCCACTCAAATCACTTGGAGGCTTCGTGAAAAGATGGCTTCGTTCTTCTTCCATTTCTTTTAAATCATCCGCCGCCTCTTTATATTTTCTATACTCAATTAGTCGATTCATTAATTCTTCGCGAGGATCCTCTTCAAATTCGGTAAATTCATCTTCCTCGTCTAAGATTTCCTCATCATGTTTCGGAAGCAGCATTTTGCTTTTAATTTCAATAAGGGTCGCCGCCATGACAAGATACTCACTTGCAACATCTAACTGAAGTTCTTTCATCGTATGTATGTATAATAAGTATTGCTCGGTAATTTGAGCAACGGGTATATCATATATATCAATTTCCAACCTGTTAATTAAATGTAATAATAAATCCAAAGGGCCTTCAAAGGCCTCTACTTTCACATTGTATTCCTGCACAATCATTCATCCACCTAACATAAACATCAAACTATACAATAGTATAGAGTATTGTAGCAAGATTTTATAGGGTTTTCATGATTATGTTAAAATATTATTAGAATTGTATTAAGGAGGAAATCCTTTGTATCCAAAAGCTTACCTGAATTATTTATATCATTTTCATTGTGATAGAGATTATTTTGAATGCCATGAAGTACTAGAAGAATATTGGAAAGAAAAAGATACGGGTGAGCGCGAAGTTCATTGGGTCGGCCTTATCCAAATTGCTGTGGGACTTTACCACCATCGCAGGGGAAACTTCAAGGGATCCCTGCGCATGCTTCAAAATGCCTGTCGGATTATTGGCAAAGAGTCGGCAGCGATTGAGGCATTAGGGCTTGATAGTGCGCGATTGCTTAAATCGCTTGAAGAGCGGATTGTATGTGTGACTAAACAAGAACCCTATGCGAGTATGAATTTGCCGATAATAGATCCTGATTTGCAGCTTTCTTGTGAAGCTCTGGCTCAGAGCGCGAGTAAGGTTTGGGGGGCAGCCAGTGATTTATTTGACGATTCATTAATGAACAGGCATACACTAAGAGATCGGTCTGACGTGATTGAGGAAAGGCAGAGGCAGCTGAAATTGCGGAGGAAGGGGTAGAGCGTAAGAAGGAATGAACATGAGCCAGAGGTGGTCGTGTCGGAATTTGACTGTTGTTGTCGAACAGCATGTATTTGGTCCATTTCGGCTCGTATTTTCATTTTTTGGACAGTATTTGCTCTAGTTCCGCTCGTATTTTATTTCATCGGACTTTCCGGACCTGTATGATAGACAAAAAAACACCTCCACAACACAAAAACGACGTGCTTTCACAAAGAAAGCCGTCGTTTTTCTCATATATGCAGTTATTCACTGCATTCATTTTCATTTAAATCACATTTTTCAATAAATGCAGTAGTATATTGGGTTGTTTTGACTGCTTTGTTTGGATAAGTTTGCGTGAGCGCTACAACCATTCTTTTACCAAATCCTTGCCCACGGTGGGAAGGGATGACACTGATATGTTGAATGGTGAAGCTTTCCTCTTCCAACTCGATACCAATCAATCCGATAATATCGTCTTCCTTCCAAAGGAAAAGCTGCCAGTTTTCTTTCTCTTCGTAGTCTCTCATCGATTGCTGTAATTTCTTCAGCTCTTTTTCAGTTGGCATAAAGGACATAAGACCCATAGCAATTTTCTCAAAGCTCTTCTTATAACGAATTAACATAAATTACCCCTCATTATCGAAAAAACTTTCATAAGTATAACTACAAGTAGTATAGGAAATTAGATGAAAAATGTTCCTATTTGAAAGATTTTCTTACTCTTACGTATACATTCTATCCAAACAAAGCTTTAAAGTACACCTTTTTAAAATAAATCTTAAAATTCGCGTAATAAATTGGCCATCTCAATGGCAGCCGCAGCAGCTTCCCAGCCTTTGTTACCAGCTTTTGTTCCTGCTCTTTCGATAGCCTGTTCAATGGTTTCGGTTGTAAGTACACCAAAGATTACCGGAATACCCGATTGCATGGAAGCTTGAGATACTCCTTTTGCCGCTTCGTTACATACATAGTCAAAGTGAGGTGTAGATCCGCGAATAACTGTCCCAAGGGTAATTACTGCATCGTACTTACCAGAGTCGGCCATTCTTTTTGCAACCAATGGGATTTCGAATGCACCAGGTACCCATGCTACGTCCACTTGTTCTTCTTCTACCCCGTGTCTTTTAAGTGCGTCTTGTGCTCCGCCTAGAAGCTTGCTTGTGATGAATTCATTGAATCTGCCTACTACGATTCCTACTTTAAGTCCTGTTCCAACTAAATTACCTTCAAATACTTTCGCCATGTTTAGTTCCTCCTAATTAATATATATTTATTAACCGTTGTTACTTTCCGCAAAATGCTTCGCTTTCCGCGGGGCGGCCTTGAGCCTCCTCACTTCGTTTAGGGGTCTCAACATTGCCGCTACTCCCCCGCTGAAGTCTCCGCATTTTGCTCCAAGTAACAACCTGCGTACTGGATTAATTAAAAATGCAACATATGCCCTAATTTTGAATGTTTGGTTTTTAAGTAACTTTCATTTGCTTCTTTGGTTGGCATCTGGAGTGGTACGCGGTCTACTACCTCTAATTCATAGCCCTTCAATCCTGCAATCTTTCGAGGATTGTTAGTTAGAAGTTTCATTTTAGATACTCCAAGGTCTCGTAAAATTTGCGCTCCAATACCGTAATCCCGCAGGTCCGCTCCAAAGCCGAGCTTCTCGTTAGCTTCGACCGTGTCGTACCCTTCTTCTTGCAACTTATAAGCACGCATCTTATTTAACAAGCCGATGCCTCTTCCTTCTTGTCTCATATAAAGAAGCACACCATTGCCTTCCTTCTCAATTTGTGCAAGTGCCGCATGAAGTTGCGGGCCGCAATCACATCGATTGGAACCAAATACATCCCCCGTCAAACATTCAGAGTGAACACGGACAAGTGTTGGAGATTCAGGATCAATATCTCCTTTTACCAATGCAATATGTTCTTTTCCATCTACAACGTTTGAATAGCCTACAGCACGGAAATCACCGAATTCAGTTGGAAGTTTAATTTCAACTTCCCTTTGAACCAACTTGTCTTTTCGATTACGGTACTGAATCATATCTTTAATGGTAATCATTTTTAGATCAAATTTGTCGGCAATTTTTCTTAGTTCGGGTACACGCGCCATGGAGCCATCTTCGTTCATAATTTCACAGATAACACCTGCTGGATAGGAGCCGCTCATTAACGCCAAGTCTACTGCTGCCTCTGTATGACCTGCTCTTCTTAACACCCCGCCCCTTTTAGCAACAAGCGGGAAAATATGCCCTGGACGTTTAAAGTCTCCTGCTTTAGATGCAGGTGACAAGAGTTCCAGTATGGTAGTGGAACGTTCAAATGCAGAAATGCCGGTTGTGGTGGACTTATGATCAATACTGACAGTAAAGGCCGTTCCATGGGAATCCGTATTGTGATTCACCATTGGAACAAGGTCCAACTTCTCAGCCAGCTCTTCTTGAACAGGAACACAAATCAGTCCACGACCGTGCGTTGCCATAAAATTCACAACAGCAGGTGTTGCCTTTTCAGCTAAAGCAACGAAATCTCCCTCGTTCTCTCGGTCTTCATCATCACAAACAATGATAACTTTCCCTTGTTGTAAATCTTCCAATGCTTCTTCTATCGAATTAAATAATTCACTCATCTTTCTCACCCACCTTATTTAAATCCATGCTCTTCTAAAAATGATTCAGACATACTAGGTTTACTTGAAGGAGTTCTATTCTGCTGCTTTAATAGATGTTCCATATATTTTGCCAACATGTCCACTTCAATATTGACAAGATCACCTTTCCCTTTTCCCCCAAGGATCGTTTCATTTAAAGTGTGGGGAATGAGGGAAATAGTAAAGTTGTTTTCTGACACTCCGAAAATGGTCAGGCTTGTACCATCAACTGTTACCGAACCTTTAAGCATGAAATATCGTGAAATAGTATCCTCTGCAGTTATGGTATAGTAGACCGCGTTGCCCATTCTTTTTTTATCTTGAATGGTCCCTATTCCGTCCACATGCCCACTGACAAAGTGCCCACCAAATCTCCCATTCGCAATCATTGCTCTTTCTAGGTTCACCTTAGAGCCCGCATTTAATGTCTTAAGCGAGGTTGCACGTATCGTTTCAGGCATTACATCTACTGTAAAACGGTTTGAAGTAAACGTTGTGACAGTAAGGCAGACACCATTGACTGCTATACTGTCTCCCAATTTTACATCCTCTAAAACTTTCTCAGCTTCGATTTCTAGGATAATTGCTTGATCGCCTCGAATGATTTGTTTAATCGTTCCTATCTCTTCAATGATTCCTGTAAACAAGAGATCACCTCCGTTCGTCTACTTTCGGTGAAGATACAATCTTCAGGTCTGGACCAATTTTAGTGACCTCTTTTATTTCGAATTCCATCACTTCATCCATTGTTGCAAACCCCTCCCCGCCAACAAGCGTCGGAGCAGCTTTTCCACCAATTAACTTAGGAGCAATATAGGTTATTAACTGTTGAATGGCTTTCTCTTTAAGAAAACTGCCATTAACAGTAGCCCCGCCTTCTACAAATAAAGAGGTGATTTCTTCCTCGCCAAGTAACGAAAGAAGCTCATTGACCTCTACCTTTTCCATCGGGAGAGTAAAGACTCTAACTCCTTCTTGTCCCTCTAAAAAGGCCATTTTCTCCAAATCCGGTTTAGAGCCTGTGACAATCCATGTAGGCGCCTTACCATCTGTAAGAACCTTAGAGTCCAGCGGTGTCCTGAGGTGAGAGTCTAGTATGATCCTTATCGGATTTTTCCCGCCATTTGGGAGTCTTGTATCCAGACTTGGATCATCTGCAAGTACCGTCCCAACTCCCACTAAGATCGCATCATGTTGATGACGGTATTGGTGAACATCCAGGCGCGAATCAGGTCCTGTTATCCACTTACTCTCATTCCTGTGAGTGGCTGTTTTCCCGTCAAGACTCGCAGCTGTTTTCAATGTCACAAAAGGTTTGCCTGTTTTTATATGATGAAAGAAAACTTGATTCAATGCCAAGGCTTCTTCCTCACACACCCCAAGTTCCACCTCGATACCTGCCTTTCGAAGCTTTTCGATTCCTCTCCCTGCTACTAATGGGTTTGGATCTGTGGAAGCGATAACCACTCTGCTAACCTGAGATTGAATGAGAAGGTCTGAACATGGAGGCGTTTTGCCAAAATGACTACAAGGTTCCAGTGTTACATAAACGGTTGAACCGTTTGCTTTATCCACACCTGCCATTTGAATGGCATTCACTTCTGCGTGAGCTTCTCCCGCCCGTAAGTGTGCACCAAAGCCAACAATTTCTCCATTTTTCACCACGACACTGCCCACAACCGGGTTTGGAGAGGTTTGACCTGTTGCGCGTTTGGCCAGATCAATGGCAAACTTCATATAATACTGATCGTCCAAAGCAAATCCCCCTCCTGCACTTCATTGATAAAAATAATAAAAACCTCTAAGAATATAGCCTTAGAGGTTTGAGCGGATTAAAATTGCGTATAGGAAAATAAACAGTGATCATACATGAATTTTTCACTGCTTGCAATCTATAATCCTTCTCCCATCCAGACTTTCACTGTCGGCCCTGGAGTTACACCAGATCCACCGCTTTTCTTTTTCAAGAAAACCGGGTCACGGACTAAGAAACATAAAGCTTCATCACCGCCGGTAGGGAATTTCACCCACCCCCGAAGGACATTCGTATGTAGTTGTATACCGTTATTATTTTAGCATATCTTCATGATAAGTAAAATTTAAAGTTTCAGATAAGTTGGTTAGACGATAAAAAACCAGTAAATGATGCCCCAAATCATGGACATGGCGAGCAACACGCCTAGTAAAATCCAATTCTTTTTATTCATGGTAGGTACCTGCTTTCTTTTCTTGTAAAAAAAGAGAGAGCATCTCTGCTCCCGCTTTTAAAAGTATTATTCAGCGTCTGTTACTTCTACTTTCTCCATAACGTCGCCATTTTTCATGTTTCTAGCAGTTTCAAGTCCAGAAGTCACTTTACCAAAAACAGTGTGAACACCGTTTAAGTGAGGCTGTGGCTGGTGTACGATGAAGAATTGGCTAGAACCAGTGTCTCTTCCAGCGTGAGCCATGGAAAGGCTTCCTGCTTCATGCTTATGTGGGTTACCTTCTGTTTCACATTTGATTGTAGTTCCGCTACCGCCTGCACCAGTACCAGTTGGGTCTCCACCTTGGCTTACGAAACCAGGGATAACACGGTGGAATGTTACACCGTTGTAGAATCCTTCGTTAGCTAATTTTTCAAAGTTAGCAACTGTGTTAGGTGCTTCGTTTGGGTAAAGTTCGAATTCGATTCTTTCTCCGTTTTCCATAAGTATGTATCCTGTTTTTGCCATTATGAACATCTCCTTGTATCTAAAATTAAAATCAACCAGTTATAATCATACATGATTATAAAACGAAAAGGAAGTCAGATGGCCGGTAAAGCTACTATTTCGTCAGTAGATTTCATAACCACCGCTGTTGATTTCCGCAAATGGCTTCGCTTTCCTAGGGGCGCTGCTGGAGCCTCCTCGGCAAGCCTGCGGGGTCTCAACATTGCCGCTACTCTCCCGTAGGAGTCTTCGCCATTTGCTCCAATCAACAGCTAGAAATTACGTTAAATTAGCATTAATGGATTTTTAGGTTGCTAGGTCAAATAACCTTTTGCCTTTTATTGAATGAAGTTCCCTTGTTGATTTTAGTGGAAGGCGCGCCCGCGGGAGGAAGGGGGACAGGTGAGACCCCTGAAGCGTTGTGAGGAGGCTCACGGACCGCCCGCAGGCAAGCGAAGCGCCTGGAACGGAAATCAACAGTTCTCTAATTACAAAAGCCCACCCTCGGCTAAAAGGGTGAGCTTTTGTATGATTGGGTTTATTTTGTCAGCTTGGTTTTTGCTTGAAATGGTAAGTCCAGTCTTACTAGGTCTTCGAATGTTTCGCGGCGGATGACTAGTTGAACTTCGCCATCTTCTACAAAAACAACTGCAGGCTTTGTAATACGGTTATAGTTGTTTGCCATTGCATAGCCGTATGCTCCAGTACAGAATACTGCAAGATAGTCTTCATGATTGGCTTTAGGTAATGGAAGGTCCCAAATTAACATGTCACCTGATTCACAACACTTACCTGCTATCGACACCTTGTCATCTGCCTCATCTTCCACTCTGTTTGCCAGTACAGCTTCGTATTTTGCCTGATACAACGCCGGACGGATATTATCCGTCATGCCGCCATCAATGGCCAAATAATGCCTGATGTTCGGAATCTCTTTTTTAGATCCTACAGAATAGATGGTAGTTCCTGCATCTCCAACCAATGAACGACCAGGTTCAATCCAAATTTCGGGCATTTTTAAGCCATGATCTTTTACAAAGGATTGAACGTCTGTGATGATTTCTTCTACATACACCGAAGCGGGCAGAGGATTGTCTTCTTCCGTATACCGAATGCCGAATCCACCGCCGAGGTTTACAACACGCGCTTCAAATCCTTCTTGTTCGTTCCATTCCTTTAATGTATCAAAAAGTTTGCCTGCTGCAAGCTTAAATCCTGTTGTTTCAAAAATTTGAGAACCGATATGACAGTGAATTCCCAGCAAGTCCAGATGAGTTGCATTAGATGCGATCTTCATCGCTTCGTGCGCCTGACCGCTTTGCAAGTCAAAACCAAATTTGGAATCCTCTTGACCTGTCAAAATATAATCATGTGTATGTGCATTAATACCAGGTGTAACACGTAGCAGAATTGGCATTGTATATCCATGCTTTTTACAGATGTCCTGAAGCAAAGTCAATTCCAAAAAGTTGTCTACAACAACACAGCCAATTTTCTTCTCCACCGCCATTTCAAGTTCTTCCACACTCTTGTTGTTGCCGTGAAAGTGAATGCGATCAACCGGAAAGTCTGCCACAAGCGCTGTATAGAGTTCGCCTCCTGACACGACGTCTAGTGATAAGCCTTCTTCCTTAATAAGCTGAAACATAGCAACAGAAGAAAATGCTTTGCTTGCGTATGCTACTTGTGCTTTTACACCAAGATTTTTAAACGTTGTTTGAAAGTCGCGTGAACGCTCTCTAATGAGTGCTACATCATAAACATATAGTGGAGTGCCATAATCGTTTGCAAGTTCAATTGTGTCCACTCCTCCTATTTCCAAGTGTCCTTTTGTGTTTACTTTACTAGTTCCATGAAAATACATATGCCGTTTCCCCTCGCGCAGTTAGTTTATATGTAACTCTATCTAATACCATATTCTCTATGAGAGAATTGTGGATGTGTTCTAGCCCTGTTTTGAAAATTTAAGTAAAAGACAGCTAAACAGAATCTTTAGCTGTCTTCAAACTCTTTCATCCTGTACTTAATTAAACTAAACTTTACCACACATGAATGCCTCTATCAAGCGAATATTCCTACTAGTTTGTTATTGAGGCTGCCTGAAACGATTCCTTGGATGAACGATGCTAGGACGGATTTTAGCACCTGGTGTACTTCTTCTTACTAGGATCATGAGCAAGGCTTTGGGACTAAAAGGAATGAACGGCCACAAGTATGGAGTATTTAACGAGCGAGTCCCCGCAAGGAATAATATTAATAATGTCACCCCCACAACCAAACCTGGCACATGGAATAATGCAACTAGTGCTAAAAGTATCAACCTCATTATTTTATTGGCCACACTCAGCTCATAACTTGGAGTTGTGAAGGAGCCAATTGCAGCTACCGCAACGTATAAAATAACCTCTGGTACGAAAAGCCCGACATCAATGGCAATTTGCCCAATCAATACAGCTGCAATTAAACCCATTGCAGTGGAAAGGGCGGTTGGTGTGTGAATCGCTGCCAGTCTCAGAAACTCCACTCCAATATCTGCAAGAAAGATTTGAAAGACAACAGGAATATTGGATTCTTCATTTGGTCCAATAAAACTTATCTGCTCTGGTAATAAACTTGGTTCCAAAATCATTAAGAACCAAAGTGGCAAAAGGAACAAAGAAGCAAAGATTCCACAAAAACGTACCCAACGAACAAAAGTACCTACTGCCGGAGACTGGCGATATTCCTCTACATGTTGAACATGATGGAAGAATGTAGTCGGTGTAATAATAACACTTGGAGAAGTATCTACCATCACAATGACATGTCCTTCCAACAGATGAGTAGCTGCAATGTCAGGTCTTTCGGTGTAACGAACGAGCGGGAATGGATTGTAGCCCTGCTTTACGATAAACTCTTCTACTGTTTTATCCGCCATGGTCAGCCCATCAATATCGATATTTTTCGTTTCTTTTCGAACAATATCAACCAGATCTGGGTCTGCTACATCTTTTATGTACGCCAGACAAATGTCTGTTTTTGACCTTTCACCGACTTGAAAAATTTCATAACGCAATCTCTCATCCCTAATTCTTCTACGAGTGAGTGCCGTATTAACAATAATATTCTCTACATATCCGTCCCTTGCTCCCCTTACCACTTTCTCCGTATCAGGTTCTTCAGGATTACGTCCCGGGTATGAACGAGTATCAATCACAAAACCGCTGTGTTCCCCTTCTAGCAAAATAACAACAAGGCCACTGAGGACTTGGTCAACCACTTCATCCATATACTCAATGTTGTTCACTTGCTGGTTCACCAATCGATTATGAACAATCTCTTTTACCTTATATGTCTTCTTTTCAAAGTCATTAACATGAAGCAATTCTTCCATAAGTTCGATTATAAACAGCGTGTCACAAAGTCCGTTAACGTAGTAAAGATTTAACTCCTTGCCAAGTACGGTGAACTTCCTTACGCCAAGGTCAAAGCTGACATCAAGTCCTACTTCGTCTTTAAAGAATTTTTCATTATTCGTCAGCTTCGGTGATATCGGTACTTTTTCCATTCCATTGTGAGACATCATACCCATTCCTCTCTAAAATGATTTCGACCGCTTTGCTGGTAATGGGAGCTCCTCGTTTTACATCATCTCTCCTTGCCATCTTGCCTATATCGCCAATTCCGACAATAAGCGGAAAATGCAATTCATCTAAACAATACACGGTATCTCCATTTATTCTTCCAATATCCATTTCCTGTATTCCACTTTTATCAACTCCATGAGAGGAGACTTGCAGATCACGATCAACTGTCACGTGCACTCTTGTCCATTCCGATTGGTGTGTCTTAGAAGCAACAGCGATTACGCCTAATACTTCAATTTGTTCATGAGTGGCCACATATCGAAGTGCTCGCTCACCTGAACCCTCCCCAAGAAAACCACTGTCATCAAACATTACAAAAACGGGTTCACTTTTCGCCTGCAATATTAGCTTCACTAACTCTTCCCCACTAAGCAGGGTAGGATTGCCAAAGGAAGCAGAAATACATCTGCCACCATAGTGTTTAGCAACAAGCTGTATTGTTTTCTTGGCATATACATCTCCATCCGTTATTAAGATGACCCGTTTTGTAATCACATCCATCTACCCTTTCGGTTTAAAGATAAGTGCGGCGATAAAAGCAAATAGAATGGCAGCTGAAATTCCCGCAGAAGTTAACTCGAATATTCCCATCCCAATCCCGATAAAGCCATGTTTCTCTGACTGGTGCATCGCGCCGTGTAGTAATGAATGACCAAAGCTTGTTATTGGGACGGTTGCACCTGCACCTGCAAAATCAATCAGCTTATCATAAATTCCAAAACCGTCCAGGATCGCCCCAGCTACAACGAACGAACTCATCACATGTGCAGGTGTAAGCTTGGCAAAATCCAGTAATAGTTGCCCAATAACACAAATCAACCCACCCACCACAAAAGCTATTAGATATTCCATTATGGCCCCACCCTCTCTAACACAACGCCGTGGGCGATCGTTGGAATTGATTCCTTTTGCTGAATCATGGTAGGGCTTAGGAGTGCTCCTGTGGCAACGACAAGGACTTTCTTGATCATTCCGGTCATTAGTTCATTAATGAGATGGGCATAGGTTACGACCGCACAGCATCCACAACCACTTCCTCCAGCAAACACCTCCTGATCTGGCCTGAAAATCATCAAGCCGCAATCACTATGTTTCACCGTGATATCATAGCCTTCTTCTTTTAAAAGCTCTTTTAGGATAGGACTTCCGACACCCGAAAGGTCACCTGTGACAATCAGGTCATAAGTGTCGGGATTTACATTTAAATCTTGAAAATGTGCTTGAATCGTATCAGCTGCTGCTGGGGCCATGGCAGAACCCATATCAAATGGGTCTGTAATGCCAAGATCTATCACTCTTCCGATGGTCGCTGAGGTAATACGGATCGGGCTCGGTTGTTTGCTGACAAGTGCAGTTCCAGATCCCGTCACAGTGAAAGTTGCGGAATCAGGTTTTTGTCCTCCATATTCGGTTGGATAGCGAAACTGCCTTTCTGCTGTAGCATTGTGACTGCTGGTAGAGGCAAGCACCCTATTGGCAAAACCACCGTCAACCAGTGCTGCTCCCACTGCTAATGTTTCCATCGAGGTAGAACAAGCACCAAACATGCAAAGGAATGGAATTTGATGATGCCGAGCCACATAATTAGCTGTTACATTCTGGTTAAGCAAGTCCCCTGCCAAAAAAAAGTCAATGTCCTTGTGTTCCAGGTTCACCTTCTCCAGACAAGTTTGAACAGATTGTTCCATCAACCTTCTTTCGGCAAGCTCCCAATTATCTTCCCCGCAGTGAAGCTCATCGTACGTTTTATCAAATAAAGATCCGAGTGGCCCTTCCGCTTCTTTAGGTCCAACGGCGGTTCCTGTGGAACTAATATAAATTGGTTGTTCAAAAACCCAACTTTGTTTTCCTGTTAGTCGCACTATTTTTACCCCCTAACCAGTAAAACTCATATTTAATAAATACCTGATCATGCCTACTACATAGGCCGCCACCACTCCAAATACGATGACACTGCCCGCAAGCTTAAACATATTTGTCGCTACTCCAAGGACAATTCCTTCACTTCTGTGTTCCATAGCCGCACTTGTCATGGAATTTGCGAAACCGGTCACAGGTACAGCAGAACCGGCACCAGCAAATTGACCAAGTTTATCGTAAATCCCAAGGCCTGTAAGCATGGCTGAAATTAAAATCAGAGTAGCTACCGTAGGGTTTCCCACATTTTCCTCATTAAAATTAAACACAGTCATATAAAAATTTTGTATGCCCTGCCCAATCAAACAAATCAGCCCTCCTACAAGAAAAGCCTTCACACAATTGACTACGTAAGGTGGTTTAGGCTGGAATTTTTTTATGTTATTTTTATAATTATCTTTAAGCTTTTCACTCATGATTACCGGCCTCCTTATAGATTGACAAACACCAACCAGTGATATAATGATCCAATTATTTTCCCGAACACGATGGCCATTAGAAGAATGGCCATTTGACCGTCAACACCAATTCTTTTTGCCAATATCGGCAACACATTCAGCACTTCCGTCAAGGCTGCAGCAAGCAAACCGACAAATACCCCGCAAAACAAACCAATCGGTATGGCAAAAAAAGAAGGTAGATGAAAAGTGACACTGTTTAAACTGATCCAACTTCCGAATAATGCCCCCCCTATCACACCCCATTCATAGCCATAGACAAATTTTGTTGTCTTGGTCAACTGTGTTAACCTCGGGATGATTCCAAGCACAGCAAGAAACGCAACAAAGCCTGAACCAACTGCAAGCCCCCCGGCCAAACCGAGAAATACGACAAAAACAATATTAATCGTCATCAATTTTCTTCGAGCTCTCCTTGTTTTCATGCATAATTACATATTGATCTAGATCCTGTTGATAGTTGAACATTTCCACTTCAAGGGGGCTAGGCTCTTCATTAATTCGTTTACGGAATACATGATTGAAAAATAAAATCATCCCTAAGCCCAAACCAATAGAATAGGGAATCTGGAGAAGAAGCGGCTTGTCATCCTCAAGGCCAGTGATGGTTTTGAAAATCTTTTGATGGACGATCCGCATGCTGACATCCTCATGAAAATTCATGATAGCAAGTGCAGCGCCCAGAAAAAGAAGTAGCCAAACTCCCATAAAAAACATTGGACGAAATCGCTTTTTCTTATACACCACTTCCACAATGGTCTGCGCAGGTCCAAAGGTTTGAATATCCAATTCGCTGTCTACTTTCCTTATCTCTTTAATTATCCTCATAACATCCAACACGACGATGGATTTATCACTCATGTTAATTTGATGTATAGAAATGTTCCGAACCTTATCCAATGTTTCCGTATCTGCAACCAACTGTGCGACATCTTCAATTTTTATCATTTGATTTGGACGAGCTTGAATTCGATGACGAAGGCGAACATATAGTGATTTATCCATCTTCCAAACACATCCTGCCAAAAGATATTGTATATGTAGTATGGATTAGTGGGAGATTTACCATGCAAAGGAAAAAAGAACACCAAGAATTACCACGTTTTCTCCAACAAAAAAACCGTACGGACATCATTCATCCATACGGTCTTTCATTTGTTGCAATATTTTCTTTTCGAGTCGGCTCACCTGCACCTGTGAGATCCCAAGGCGCTGTGCTACTTCCGTTTGTGTCTGATCCTTATAGTACCGCAAATAGACAATCAGCTTTTCCCGCTCATCCAGTTCTTCAATAGCCTCTTTCAAGGCAATTTTATCAAACCAACGATGCTCAGAATGATCAGCGATTTGATCCAAAAGCGTAATAGGATCACCATCATTTTCATAGACGGTTTCATGGATTGAGGACGGTGCACGTGCAGCCTCTTGCGCTAGCACCACTTCTTCTGCTGTGATCTCCAAGAATTCTGCTATTTCATTAATGGTCGGCACTCTTCCATACCTTTTGGATAACTCATCTTTTGCTTTCCTGATTTTGTTTGCCACTTCCTTCAACGAGCGGCTTACCTTCACACTTCCGTCATCACGGATGAATCGCTGAATTTCTCCAATAATCATCGGAACGGCGTAGGTAGAAAATTTCACGTCATAGGAAAGATCAAACTTATCGACTGATTTTAAAAGACCGATGCAGCCTATCTGAAACAGGTCGTCCGGTTCATACCCTCTGTTCATAAAGCGCTGAACCACCGACCAGACAAGCCTCATGTTCTTTTGCACAATGGTATCGCGTGCTTCTTGTTCGCCAGATTGACTTCTTTTTATCAATTCTTTTACTTCATGATCTTTTAGGTATGTTTGTGTTTGGTTCTTGACCTCAACATCCATAGGCTTAGCTCCTTAATTACAAAGCGCTTTGCTCTTAGCTAAATACTTGGTCATACGGATTGAGGTGCCTGTTTCTCTAGATGAATGAATTTCTACATAATCCATAAAGTTTTCCATGATGGTAAACCCCATACCAGAACGCTCGAGCTCAGGCTTAGTAGTATATAACGGCTGTCTAGCTTCCTCTACATCATCAATACCCATACCTTCATCCCTGATGGTGATATGGACAGCTCCGTCTTCTAGTTCGACAGAGATGTAAACAGTGGCGTTAGGGTCGTTGTCATAACCATGAATGATCGCATTTGTCACTGCTTCTGAAACGACTGTTTTGATCTCAGTCAATTCATCCATGGTCGGGTCCAATTGCATGATGAAAGCCGCTACAGTTACCCTTGCGAACGATTCATTTTGGCTAAGGGCAGAAAATTGAAGGTTCATGTGATTTTTCATTATGCCACCCCCAATTTTTGCAGGGCGTTTTCTTCACTTTCTTCTAAACGGATAATTTTAAATAGCCCGGACATTTCAAACAGACGCTTTACAGCAGGTGAAATAGAACAAACCACCATTTCTCCCCCATTATTTTTAATCTGCTTATAACGGCCCAAAATGACGCCGAGCCCTGAGCTGTCCATGAAAGACAGCTGTTCCAAATTTAAAATAATATGAGAGATCTGATGTTTTTCGATTATAGCTGTAGCTTGGTTACGCAAATTTTCAGCTGTATGGTGATCCAATTCACCTGCTAAACGTACACAAAGAACATTTTGTTTGACTTCCAAATCAACGGTAAGACTCACTGCACTTTCCCCCTTGTGGAAACTTTGTTCAGTGAGTCAATTTCTATATTCTATTTCCGTTTTCCTGCCTGCAGACAAAACTAGTGTTTATTCGCTAAAAAAACAGGTTCTATACTTGTGATTATTTAAATCAACCTAGCTTGGAGAAGTGACCCATGGAACGTTTGAAAAGTTGCCACCAGCTTGCTTCCATACTGTCTTTTGCAGCTACCAGGTCACTTTCCGAAAGAACCTTTCCGCCTTTTTTAAGGACAATCTTACCTACTTTGTCTCCTTTTTTAACTGGCGCCTTCACATTTTCATCTACAGTGATTATTTTCTCCACATCATCTGTATTTTCACCTTTTTTCGTTAAAACAGAAATCGGTTCGCTAGTTACCGCATCTACTTCTTTTTGAGAACCTTTACTGATTTCCACTCTTCCAACCGCTACGTTACGCTCATACATGGGGTGTGTTTTGTATTGACTGAAAGCAAAATCCAGCATATTCGTGATCTGCGCATTTCGGTCTTTCGGTGTTGGCGCTCCAAAAACAACTGCAATCACACGCATATTGTCTTTTTTGGCAGTAGCAGTTAAACAATATTTTGCTTCTTGAGTAAATCCTGTTTTCACTCCATCTACCCCAGGATAGAATCTAACAAGTTTATTTGTATTGACCAACCAGAATTTCTTTTCTGAATCTTGTCGGAGATAGTCTTCATATTGGCCAGTATATTTAGTAATGCCTTCAAATTTCAATAGTTCTTTCGCCATCACAGCCATGTCGTTTGCCGTGCTGTAATGATTCTTAGCCGGTAAACCTGTTGGGTTTTGGAATAGGGTGTTTTCTAGCCCGAGTTCTTTCGCTTTGGCATTCATTCTATCTACAAAAGCAGCTTCTGATCCTGCGATACGTTCTGCCATTGCAACAGAAGCGTCGTTTCCTGAAGCAATCGCAATACCGCGAAGCATTTCATCTGTAGTCATTTCTTCACCTGGCTCGAGGAAAATTTGCGATCCTCCCATAGAGGCTGCATATTCACTTGTCCTGATTTTCTCATCCCACGTAAGTTCACCTTTATCAATAGCTTCCATAATGAGGAGCATCGTCATGATTTTTGTCATACTTGCCGGGGGCAATTTTTCGTGTCCATTCTTTTCATACAACACTTGTCCGGTGTCGCGTTCAATCAAAATAGCAGATCTCGCATTTTCCGTTAGTTGAACACTCTTTTCTTCCGCCCCTACAACAGGACTAAATGCGGAAAAAGTAAAAGCAATTGCAATTATTGCAGTAATAAACTTTTTCATCCTTAGACCTCCATTCATATTCCTACTTCACATTTTTTCCAAAAATATATGTTTTATACTAAGTTTTGGTAATGGAGGGAAATAATTTTATCGGAACCAAAAAGCACTTAACCTTGGGTAACTGCCAAACGTCCCAGATACCTTGAAATATTGGCCGGATCTCGCCTTTCCGCTTCATCTCTATCGAATGAAGGGCGATGAAGCCGCCTCTCTTGCTATTTCTTGTCACTCAGGTCTTCATCACTGCTATGAGGACTCCTCTCCTCTTTTTTCCTCGTCACTCAGGTCTTCATCACCGCTATGAGGACTTCTCTCCTCCGTTTTCCTCGTCACTCAGGTCTTCATCACTGCTATGAGGACTTCTCTCCTTCTTTTTCCTCGTCACTCAGGTCTTCATCACCGCTATGAGGACTTCTCTCCTCCTTTTTCCTCGTCACTTATGTCTTCATCACCGCTATGAGGACTTCTCTCCTCCTTTTTTGTCGTCACCGAGGTCTTCATAACGATCTAAACAATAAAAAACAGCCCCACCAAAATGGCAGGGCCGCTCTCAACAGTATTCACTATTATTCAGAAATCGTATCATATACAAGTGGTGGAACTTTAACGTCGCCACTTACCACTTTAATGCTTTCATATAATGCTTCTTTTACTTTTGTTAGATCTTCCTGGTTACTGTGGATCGTTGCAAGTGATTCTCCTGCTTCCACTTTGTCACCAATCTTTTTGCGTAGAACGATTCCTACTGCAAGATCAATTTCAGAGTCTTTTGTCGCACGGCCAGCACCAAGTAACATAGCTGCAGTTCCAACAGAATCGGCTACAATTTCAGATACTACTCCAGCTTCTTTTGCTTCAAGCTCCACAACATGCTTTGCTTGAGGCAATTTCTCCGGATTATCCACAACTGAAGCGTCTCCACCTTGTGCTTCTAAGAACGTTTTTAATGTTTCAATTGCTGCTCCGGAACGGATAACTTCTTCCAGCATTCCGCGAGCTTCTTCCAATGTAGAAGCTTTTTCTGCTAAAAGAACCATGTAACTACCTAACTCCAAGCAAAGCTCTTCTAAATCTTTAGGACCTTCGCCACGCAAAGTATCGATAGCTTCTTTAATCTCCAATGCATTACCGATTGCAAATCCAAGAGGTTGACTCATATCAGAAATAACGGCCATTGTTCTGCGTCCCACATTGTTCCCGATATCAACCATTGCTTTTGCAAGCTTTTTCGCTTCATCCAAGTCTTTCATGAATGCACCGGCACCAGTTTTTACGTCCAGTACAATTGCGTCTGCTCCAGCGGCAATTTTTTTGCTCATAATAGAGCTTGCAATCAACGGAATGCTGTTAACAGTTGCAGTTACATCACGCAATGCATAAAGCTTTTTGTCTGCAGGTGTCAAGTTACCACTTTGTCCGATAACAGCTACTTTATTTTTGTTCACGTAGTCGATAAATTCTTGATTGTCGATTTCCACGTGGAAGCCCGGTACGGACTCAAGTTTATCAATTGTTCCACCCGTGTGACCAAGGCCACGTCCACTCATTTTAGCAACAGGAACGCCAACAGCCGCTACTAGTGGTGCCAATACCAATGTAGTCGTGTCGCCAACTCCGCCCGTACTATGCTTATCAACTTTGATACCTTCAATAGCAGATAGGTCAATGGTGTCACCGGAATGTACCATTGCCATGGTAAGGTCTGCGCGTTCTTGGTCACTCATTCCTTGGAAGAAGATGGCCATGGAGAAAGCACTCATCTGATAGTCAGGAATAGATCCGTCTGTGAATCCGTTTACGATGAATTGGATTTCTTCTGTTGTTAATTCTTTTCCGTCACGTTTCTTTTGAATAAGGTCTACCATTCTCATGCCGAAACACCTCTTATTTTCTATAAAATAAATGCAATAAAACACCGCTGTTGATTTCCGCACCGGGCTTCGCTTTCCACGGGGCGGTTCTTGAGCCTCCTCGCTGCGCTACGGGGTCTCAAGTCTACCGCTACCTCCCGCCGGAGTCTACGCCCTGTACTACAATCAACAGCTAATGTATTCTTTTTTACATACCTTTAACGATTGTTTTTACGAATTGAAGGAAGTTTGCTTTTACCATTTCTGTTGTTTCCATAACTTCGTCGTGCGTTAATGGCTGGTCAAGGATTCCCGCGGCCATGTTGGAGATGCAAGAGATTCCAAGCACTTTCATGCCGCTATGACGCGCAACGATTACTTCCGGTACAGTGGACATTCCAACTGCGTCTCCGCCAAGAGTACGAAGCATTCTTACTTCTGCAGGTGTTTCATACGAAGGGCCTGTGTTCCCAACGTATACTCCTTCTTGTACCTTTAGACCAATCTCTGCTGCTACATCTTTAGCCAATTTACGAAGCTGCTTGCAATATGGCTCTGACATATCAGGGAAGCGTGCACCAAGCTCATTGTTATTCGGTCCAATAAGCGGGTTTGTTCCCATGTTATTGATGTGATCAGTTAGAATCATTAAATCTCCTGCTTCAAAGCTTTCGTTTACGCCTCCTGCAGCATTCGTTACGATTAATTTCTCCACACCAATATACTTCATCACACGAACTGGGAATGTCACTTTTTCCATAGCATAGCCTTCATAGAAGTGGAAGCGTCCCTGCATGGCAATAACTGTTTTCCCTTCCAATTCTCCGATTACCAGTTGGCCTGCATGACCTTCGACTGTTGATACTGGAAATTCAGGAATCTCTGTGTAAGGAATTACAACAGGGTTTTGTATTTCTTCTGCTAACACACCAAGTCCAGACCCAAGGATCAGGCCGATTTCTGGTTTGTTAGATAATTTCGCATTAATATATTCAGCTGATTTTTTAATAGCTTCTAATTTCATTTAATAACTCCTCCTAGTTCAAATCTTGTAAAAAGCTTTTTCCGTGCTTAGGCATTCTTGTATTAAAGTTGTCTGCAATCGTTGCGCCGATATCAGCAAAAGTTTTACGGATATCTAACTGCTTTCCTTCTTTATGTTGAGGAGAGTATGCTAGTAATGGCACATATTCTCTCGTATGATCTGTTCCAGGTGCTGTTGGGTCGTTACCGTGGTCAGCAGTAATAATTAATAGATCATCTTCTTTTAGGTTGGCGAACACATCTGGAAGGCGTGTATCATATTCTTCCAATGCTTTTCCATATCCTTCTGGATCTCTTCTGTGACCATATACAGCATCAAAATCAACCAAGTTTAAGAAACTGATACCAGTAAAGTCCATAGCTGTTGTTTCCACCAATTTGTCCATTCCGTCCATGTTAGAGACCGTGCGAAGTGATTTTGTCACTCCTTCCCCATCATAAATATCGGAAATTTTCCCGATGGAAATAACATCAAAGCCACTGTCTTTCAATTCATTCATTACTGTACGTTCAAATGGCTTTAATGCATAATCATGACGGTTGGATGTACGTTTCCAGTTACCTGCTTCCCCAACAAACGGGCGTGCAATAATACGACCTACCATGTACTTTTCATCCAACGTTAATTCACGTGCAATTTTACAAATATCATACAATTCTTCAATAGGAACAACATCTTCATGTGCTGCAATTTGAAGAACAGAATCTGCAGAAGTATAAACAATCAATGCTCCTGAATCGACGTGTTCCTGACCAAGTTGATCAAGAATTTCCGTTCCGCTCGCAGGAATATTCCCGATGATTTTTCGGCCTGTACGTTCTTCTAGTTCGTTGATAAGCTCATCTGGAAATCCGTCAGGAAATACACGGAAAGGTGTATCAATGCGCAAGCCCATAATTTCCCAGTGGCCTGTCATAGTATCTTTTCCGCTTGAAGCTTCTTCCATTTTCGTGAAAAATGCTAGTGGCTTTTCTGCTTTTGGTACACCTTTCACTTCTTCAATATTGCTAAGACCAAGCTTAGCCATATTCGGCATGTTCAGTCCGTTCATGTGTTCTGCAATATGCCCTAAAGTATCGGCACCTTTATCACCAAATTTTTCAGCATCCGGTGCTTCACCGATTCCAACAGAATCCATTACAACTAGAAACACTCTTTTATATGTATAAGAACTCATTTTATAACCTCCTACGAACTTTCGATCTGTTTTCACCTCTTGTATTTTCCCCTTTTTCACTTAGGATAGTCATACAAGAACGCACTTCTACTTGTCAGAAGTCTGACCTCTGATTCTAGTATAAACAAGCGCTTTCAAAGTTGCAATTAAAATGATAAAAAAAGACTGTTCAGATAGTTCGAACAGCCCTCTCTCCTGTTCCCACTATTAAAAGAATCTAACTTTATGCTCTTGGGTGGAACATCGAGTAAACATCCTTCATGC
Organism: Bacillus sp. m3-13; assembly: GCF_000175075.1. Taxonomy (NCBI): domain Bacteria; kingdom Bacillati; phylum Bacillota; class Bacilli; order Caryophanales; family Bacillaceae; genus Bacillus; species Bacillus sp. m3-13. Next base: position 114,381 of record NZ_ACPC01000017.1, on the reverse strand, counting down.
GGGTTTTCGTGACATGTGTGTAGATTTGAGTGGTTGAGATATCGGCATGTCCTAGCATCTCTTGGACTGCACGAAGATCTGCCCCATTTTCTAGTAGATGTGTGGCAAAGGAATGTCGCAACGTATGAGGTGTCAATTCCTTTTCTATACCAGCTTCCTTCGTTAACTTTTTTAATATTTTCCAAAAGCCCTGCCTTGTTAAACGGTTCCCATAAAGGTTCACAAATAAAGCATCCGTGGTCTTCTTTTTTAACAGCTGACTTCGACTTTCTTCTATATAATTGGTGATGGCATTTTGGGCCATTGTTCCAAGTGGAATAATTCTTTCTTTGTTTCCTTTTCCAATACATCGAACAAAACCCATGGTTAAATGAACATCGCTAAGATTCAGGGATATCAGCTCGGAGACACGCATACCTGTTGCGTATAATAGTTCCAACATCGCTTTATCACGCATGCCAAACACTTTACTCGTATCCGGCGAATCTAGTAATGCTTGCACCTCTTCTACAGACATCACCTGCGGAAGCTTTTGTTCTTGTTTAGGACGGTCTATATGTACTGTCGGGTCTTGAGTTGTGACCTTTTCCCTTAATAAAAATTGATGAAATGAGCGTATGGAAGCAATATGTCTGGCTATTGTTTTGGACGATTTCCCATTTTCCGTAAGAAACTTTAAAAACTGTATAATGGTAGACCTTGAAACTGCTTCCAACGAAGATATTTCCTCTACTTTACTTAAATATAAAAGATAAGACTTTAAGTCCCGCTCGTAGGAAACTACTGTGTTTGATGCCAGGCCTTTTTCGACTACTAAAAAATGAATAAAATCTTTTAATTGATCCTGCAATACCCTCTACTCCCCGTAATGATAAAAGAATACCAAGCGCTGCAGCCAGCCCTCATCCCTTTCTTCTACCATTTTTGTCACTTTCACCGCTGCCCCTTCAGGCTCATCATAACGGTGATAATTTTGATACTCTTGATTAATCCACATTATTCCATAGTAAAATAAGACCGTACAACCGGTAAATAAAATAAATACTTTAAATGTATTATAGCATGAATCTATAATATTCTTCATAAAAGTCAACCTCCAACTATGCAAGTTATCCCAATAAACTTGTCTTATTAGAAGGTATGACAAATTAAAGAAGAATTATACCTTTAAATCCAAAATAAAAACCTTTCCCATCTATATTGGAAAAGGTTTATGTATTCTCTTCTTCCGTTTGATCATCAGGATCTTGGCAACGATGGCAAATGCCATGAAAGGTTAAACGGTGGTCCTTTATTTTGAAGTTCCAATCACGTTCTACGATTGCTTCCACATCTTCTAGTAGATCGTCTTGAATCTCATCAACCGCACCACACTCTATGCAAACTAAATGATGATGGAAATGCTTAGCACCTTCTTGTCGAAGATCGTAGCGCGATACCCCATCGCCAAAATTTATTTTATCAACAATTTTCAGTTCCGTCAGTAATTCCAATGTTCGATATACAGTAGCTAGTCCAATCTCAGGTGACTTTTCTTTCACGAGGAGGTATACATCTTCCGCGCTCAAATGGTCCTCTTCATGTTCCAGCAAGACTCGGACTGTTGATTCTCGCTGAGGAGTTAGCTTATAGCTTGCGGAATGCAGTAGCTTTTTTATGCGATCTATCCTATTTTCCATTTCGGTCCCTCCCTCGCTTTACCACTTTATTTTATCGAAAGCGCAGGGAACTGTCAAAGAAAAAAATAATCATTATAAATAAGTGAAAATAATCATTATTATTTTGGCATCATTCTAATATAGAGATCACAGATTTCATGAAGACCGGAGAAGCCAATGCTTCAATTAGTGAAGCACCCACAAGCAGTAAGCAAATGAGTCCCATGGCCACTGTGTATCTCATAAACTGTTGAAAAAACGGTTCTTGGATTCTTTTTACAAACTGCTGTCTGATCATCTTTAAAGAAAAAGCGACCGATAAAGTTCCGATGATAATGTACGCAGGGATGGCGATCATATTTTGGGGAAGAATGGCCACAAAAGAAAAAAGGAACCCTTTCCAGCTTAGTTGATTTACTAAAAATCCCACGGTAAATCCGACTACCACACCTTTTAAAAAGAGTAGGATCAAAATAACCGGTAGCCCAATAATGGATATGCCAAGCACCCACATCAAAAGAACGTACTTAATATTATGAAAATAACTCTGAAAGAAAATGTCTTTCGAACTTGCAAACTGTCCTTCTTCCACCTGTCCAAAGAAGCGGCTCAAATAAACAAAAAGATCTTGTTTTTGTGAAAAGTTCATGCTATTGACCACGATGGCCCCGAAGATTACTCCCATGAAAAAAAGCACCACTATAAACAAATATAGAGAGGAGTGTTCTTTTATATGCCCTAGTAAAATAGTAAACCGCGACTGTTTTTTCATCCCTCTTCCTCCTATCACTCTCTTACTAGAGTGTATGATAGAGGCGGGGAAGTATGACTTGTTTTATGGGGAGAATTTTTAGAGGGGAGTTATTGCGTCTCACACGTCATTCATCACTTACCTTACCAAACCTGCCCCCACCACCAGCTTTAAACGCCAGCCTCCCGCTTCGAGCAGCCACAATGAGAGACGCGATCTTTTCCCCTACAACTTCCACTAATTCTTCTTGACTTGCTTCATGCAGGATTCCCATTTCTGTACCGAACACTCCCCGTAATTTCATCAAAGTCTTCGGTCCAACACCAGGAATGAAATCCAATGGGACCTGATGTATGTAAGGCGGGCGTGGTTTCAATTGTTCCTCATTATCTGCCAGCTCCTCTATCCGATCCGAAACACCCTTAACGAATTTCATGTGGTCACAACTTCCACAAATATCTTCCCCCTGCATTAATGGAGTAAAGCACTTTTCACAAACTGTCGTATAGTACTTCCCTAATTGCGGGCTCAAACCGTAATTTGCAACCACTCTTCTCCCATCCACTTCCTTCAAAGCAAGACGCAATTCTTTAAAACTTGGTTCCTTCATGCAAATCTTTTGATACTCTCTTGCAATTTTACCAACCGAATGAGCATCAGAATTTGAAAGGAACGCATACTCGTCCAACTCACTTAATCGACCTGCCATAGAGGTATCCGCACTTAACCCCAGCTCAATTGCATCAATCAGGTCAGGATCGAGTACTTCCGTCAAACTTTTCTTAACACCCTTGCCATACAAACTTTTAAAAGGAGTAAAAACATGAGCAGGGATAAACAGGCCACCCAAACGATATACCTCATGCTGAATAGTAACCGCATTCTCATAAACACGCTGTGTGGACAATGTAACATTTTTCATTCGCTTGCTTAGCCAGTTGGAGAACTCCACCATTTTCTCCACTGTCTTCATATAACAGAGAGCATGTATTAAGCCTTGACAGTTCTCATCATTGATTTCAATTTCCGCGCCAAGAATCAACGTAATATCCCCCATGCGTACACCGCCATCAGCGAGCTCCTTCAACTCACCAGATGCTATACGATTACGAAGACCGATAAGTACTTCAGGTACCTGGCAATCGATGACACCTACCATATCCAAGCCCTTTTTAAAGCGAGCCTCTTCCAAAACAGACTCCAATGTTAATTTATTGGAGGCTGTAATTTTTACCGGCTTCCCACTGGCTGTCCGTCCTAAATGTATATGTAAATCGACAAAATAATCTTGCATGGCCGTCCCTACTTTCGAAGCAATGTTTGCATTTGCAAATACTGCACGGCATAAGCAGTCTTCGCATCATAAATTTCCTTCTTATCCATAAGTTCAAGCGCCTCTTCTAAGGACACTTCCAACAAATCCACAAATTCATCCTCATCTAACTGATGTTCTTCTGTGTCTTTGCGCAGTCCCTTGGCAATGAATAAGTGTACCAATTCATCTGCAAAACCAGGTGAAGTATAAAAAGAAATTAATGGCTCTAATTTGTCACATGTATAGCCAGTTTCCTCTTGAAGCTCCCGTTTTGCGGTGACAATCGGCTCTTCGCCTTTCTCTAGCTTTCCTGCAGGAATCTCCACCAAATTACGTTCCATTGCCTTTCTATATTGACGGACCATTATGATCTTATTTTCTTCTGTAACAGCAATTACCGCCACCGCTCCAGGGTGTTTGATAATTTCCCTTTTACTTGTTTTTCCGTTTGGAAGCTCCACATCCTCTAAATATAAATCAATGATTCTTCCGGAGAATAATTTTTCACTATGTAACGTTTTTTCTTTTAAATGATCCATCCCCACCGCTCCTTGTTCTGTAGTCATCCATTTCTTCATACATTCTACCATACAAGGGTTAGGAGGGAGCAAATTGAAGGTTTATGTCCGCCCAAACAATATCGTATTGGTAGGAAAGGCTTGGGAAATCCGAAACAAACTAAGGGAATATTCCCTTCATCACGTGTATGTGAAAACTTGGATCAACGCCTTAAAAGATGAATGATTTGTAGCAGAACCCTCCTTTTCGGTAAAATGATGAAAAGGAGGCGTTTTTTTGTTACCTAAAAATCGACTTGGCAATTCAGAATTATATGTAAGCCAACTGGGGCTTGGTTGTATGTCCCTTGGTACGGAAGAAACGAAAGCAATAGATATTGTAAAAAGAGCGCTTGATTTAGGGATCAATTATTTAGATACTGCAGATCTGTACGATTTCGGACAAAATGAGGAACTGGTAGGAAGGGCTTTAAAGGGAGAACGCGACAAAGTCGTGCTTGCAACAAAAGCAGGAAACAAATGGACGCAAGGGAAAAAAGACTGGGAATGGGATCCTTCCAAGCAGCATATTCAATCAGCAGTCAAAGACAGCCTGCGCCGCATGCAAACCGATTACATCGATTTATATCAACTTCACGGCGGTACGATAGACGATCCAACCGAAGAAACAATCGAGGCATTCGAGGAGTTAAAAAAAGAAGGATACATCCGCGAATACGGGATCTCTTCCATTAGACCGAATGTTATTAAGCAATTTGTAGAAAAATCCTCGATAGTATCGGTAATGATGCAATACAGCTTGCTTGATACACGCCCGGAAGAATGGTTGGATTATCTTCACGAAAACAATGTTAGTGTTATCGCTCGTGGCCCACTAGCAAAAGGACTATTGTCCGACAATGGACTTAGTAAACTTCAAGACAAATTTAATGGAAAAGATTTTCTTGATTATAGTCACGAGGAGCTGGAGAATCTCTTACCTAATCTAATGAATGTTACTGGTGAGAAGCCACTTCAAACAACTGCTTTCCACTATTGTTTGGCACACCCTGCTGTCGCATCAGTTATCCCTGGTGCTAGCTCCAATGAACAATTGGAAGCAAACGTCGATGCCATCAAGAAAAAATGCACTTTCAAAAGAAGAGTACGTAACACTAAAAGAAAATTGTCAAGCAGTCTTATTACGACTCACATCGCGACTAACATCAAGCAGTCTCCCGCTTAGGGATACTGCTTTTTTATTTCGAAATTTTGAAACTTATTCCATTTCCAAACGTAGATTAATTAATCTATAAACCGAAGGAGGAAACCTGATGGTTAAATATCTTATTACATTAATCATTGTGCTAGCAGTGGAAATTGGAATGCTAATCGGAATCTCCACCTACTTTGACTTTAACCTCTTAAGCACCATGTTTTTTCGGCTCTCTTGCCTTTGTTTTTCATCGCATTCTTTACAAGCTCCTCAGGAGACATTTTCACAAAAAATTCAGAAGCAGCTGTTTTTTGATTCCATGGCTGGTCGATATAACCCTCAACAACAAAAGCCAACATTACATATCGGACCATTTTTGCTTGGATCTCTGCTATGCTTAGCTGTCTACTTCATCATGGCTTTTTTCCTTTCATAACATAAAAAGAGAATGGTAATGTAGCGCCGGACCATTCTCTCTTTCACTTTCGTTTTCTCACTCTTACTTGAATTCTTTCCAGTTTTTGATTACTTTCTTCAAACAATTCTTCAAATGATTTATTCTTCTCTTTTATACGTTTTTCTTCTTTTTTTCTTTTCAGCTTCTTCCGCTTTTTGTTTTTGTTTCTGTTTGAACAAGTTGGTCCTTCATCGATTTCAATTTCGAATAAACATCCCCCTCTAACTGATCTTTTAATGATACTTTCTCTTCCTTCTTATTCGTCAAAGGTCTTTGATTATTTTTTATGCTTTTTCTTCACGGCAAGCCCACTCCTATTACCACGTTTTCTAGTAGTATAGCAAATTATGATTTACCCATAAACAATCAACTAACATAAACTCAATTCCTAAAGATAAATATTATTACTTTATAATAATTATAAAAAAGTATTGATTTTCGTTTGATAACTGTTATCATTATAAAAGTAATCTTACTTTTTTATTTGAGGTGAAGGATTTTGACAACTAATAATAGACTCACAACTAGCTGGGGTGCTCCTGTTGGAGATAACCAGAATTCCATGACTGCCGGTTCTAGGGGACCTACCCTTATACAAGATGTACATCTACTAGAGAAACTTGCACATTTTAATAGAGAACGAGTACCTGAACGTGTTGTTCACGCAAAAGGTGCAGGTGCACATGGGTATTTTGAGGTAACAAATGATGTTACAAAATACACCAAGGCAAACTTTCTTTCCGAAGTAGGAAAACGCACACCACTTTTTGTCCGATTTTCTACGGTAGCGGGTGAGAACGGTTCTGCAGATTCTGTTCGTGATCCACGCGGATTTGCGGTGAAGTTCTATACAGAAGACGGTAACTATGATCTTGTAGGAAACAATACACCGGTTTTCTTCATCAGAGATGCCATTAAGTTTCCAGACTTTATTCACACACAAAAACGTCACCCTAAAACACATCTGAAAAATCCAAATGCCGTTTGGGATTTCTGGTCACTTTCACCTGAATCACTTCACCAAGTGACCATCTTGATGTCTGATCGTGGGATTCCTGCTACTTACCGTCATATGCATGGATTCGGTAGCCACACATTCAAATGGGTAAATGAAGATGGAGATGGAGTTTGGATTAAGTATCATTTTAAAACAGAACAAGGCATAAAGAATCTGACTGAAGAGGTTGGAACGAAGATTGCCGGGGAAAACCCTGATTATCATACACAGGACCTATTTAATTCCATTGAAAAAGGAGATTACCCGGCATGGAAGCTTTATGTACAGATCATGCCGATGGAGGATGCTGATACTTATCGATTTGATCCATTTGATGTGACCAAGGTATGGTCAAAAAAAGATTATCCATTGATAGAAGTCGGGCGGATGGTATTGAATCGAAATCCGGAGAATTATTTTGCAGAGGTGGAGCAGGCAACTTTCTCCCCAGGCACACTTGTAGCTGGAATTGATGTCTCACCAGATAAAATGCTGCAGGGACGCCTTTTTGCCTATAATGATGCGCATCGCTATCGTGTCGGGGCGAATCACCAAGCTCTACCAATTAATCGTGCACGCAATGAAGTGCATAACTATCAAAGGGATGGCCAAATGAGGTTTGACAACAATGGCGGAGATTCCGTCTATTATGAACCGAATAGCTTTGATGGTCCAACTGAAACTGCTGAAAATAAACCAGCTTCCTTTGCAGTTTCTGGAATGGCAGACAGTGTGTCTTATGATCATCATGATCACTACACACAAGCTGGAGATTTATACCGCCTGCTTAATGAGGAAGAACGTTCCCGCTTGGTTAAAAATATTGTGGGGGCGATGATGGCGGTTGAAAACGAAGAAATAAAGCTTCGCCAAATCGGTCACTTCTATAAAGCTGATTCGGAATACGGAATTCGTGTTGCAGAAGGACTTGGCTTACAAATCCCACAAGAAGTACGCTAGTTATATAGTTTACTAATTATACATTTCTCTTTTATTCTTACTTCTGTCAAGCAGGCACTAATTATTGGTGCCTGCCTTAAATCTAGAACAAAGGGAGGTTATCAAATTGAACAAGGATATTTGCAAAACATGTGAAAAGCCTGCAAAAAAATTAAAGCATTCTATATTATGTGGCTGTGGGGTAAAGATACTTTTAAAATAAGACCGGAAGAATGCAAAGATTCAACCAGTCTTCTATGCTTTAGCTACCTACCTTTTCCAGGTAAACGAATTTATTCTCTTTTGACATGGAAACAGAAGACAGAAGGATCCTCCATCCTTTCAAGGGACTTCCGCACTTAAAGTGCATTGTGTCTGTTTCTTCAAGATCCACGGTGTAAGTTCTACTTACACACCAGTCCACTTTAATTCGGAAAGTGTAGGTTCCAGGCTCCAGTTCGATAATTTCTTTACCCCCATTTGCAATTTCCCCGATAATTTTTTCATTAGCCAGGATTTGATAGTTTCTCATTTTGTTTGCGAATTGATCATCTCGCTCGAAAACTACTTTAGCCATCTCTTTTCCTCCTATTCTATGCCGAGAATTCATACCAGAACTTTTACCCGTTTACTAATATTTACAAACCTTTGGCATCTAAAAGCAGCCGGTAAATTATTGTTGTTTAAAAAACAAATTTTATTATTGTCCTTAGATTCATTACTTTTAATTTCTTACTATTTATGTAAGAAAAGGCAGCTTAATCTCGAGCTACCTTTTCGCATTTCTCGTTAAATTTTAATGGAAAGAACGCCAAAAAGCTCCCTTTTTATCGATAATACTGTTAATCTCTTTAAAAGGTATTTCAAAAGTCGGAAATCCTGCAGCATATGGCGCTATCTCATATGGCGTGAAATATAAGAACAAAGAATCACTGGAAACGTAAAATGGCTGGTCAGGTTGTATCCCTATAAAAGAATCAGGGAAGTAGTTATCAGGGTTTTCCTGTATTTGTTTTTCCACCAAATCGCTTAACACCTTCACATAGTCACTATTCGGTTTGAATAAGTCTTTCAACTCATATATTTTACCCGTGCTGATATCTACTGGCACCATGATTTGTGTCGGCATCCCGTGGGCTGCGCCAAACGGATAGTTGTAGCCGTTAAGTTCTAAGATCAATAGATTCTTTTTATAAAATTGCACCGAAAAATCACCTGTGTAATTATAATCCAGTTGTGTATCCGGCGGAACTGGAATAACCTGAGATTGCGTGCGTAATACTTCGTTCACTTTTTTCTCTGCTTCTTTATTTTTCATCCCCTGTAACTGGGGATAATACACAAGGTAATCCTTATTTGGTCGATATTTTTCCTCACGTATAGACACGTTACGATTTACAGGGATGACCGTATTTTGAGCATATACCAGATTGCCAGCTTTATCGTAATAGGATAATCTCTGATCCACAAATGCTTTCACTAACTGACCCTCTATGGACAATGTTCCAATCCCATCTATAACAGGAAGATCTTTCGCCTGTCTTCCGCTTTTGTTGATAAAGAAACTTTTAAGGCCTTGGGTAACAGAGCTATATTCTCCTTTATAGTTGTTCACTGCATCATATTGAAAATCCGTCATGATCTGCCCGCTAAGTGTATCGGCTATTGCATATGTCGAGCCTACAAATGGCTGCTCAGGGTTAATGGCTCTTCCGATAGCTGCCCGATTCCCACCAAGCTGGTTAATGTCGTTGTATCTTGGAGGAATAAGATAGTTTCCAATCTTATCAATTAATCCGTACCTATTTTTATAGTCTATGGAAGCATTGACAATGGCCCTTCCGCCTTGAAAGGGTAACGCCATTCCAAATTGCGGCTTAATAACGACATTCCCTGCTTCATCCACATACCCTGCTTTATCTTGGTAGGTTCTCTTGAAAGAAATAAGCCCTTCACTCAATCCATTCATCTGTTCATACGGATACGTTTGTAGTTGGGTTCCCGTTGAATTTAAGAGGGCATACAAGCTATCTTTTACCTGAACAAGTGCTTTACCCTCACTCATATCAAAGGCATATTGATATTGGGCAGGTATCGCGACATTTCCGTTGAGATCTAAGTATCCATAAAGAGTGGTTCCATTTTTAGAATCTTGGAAAACTGCACGGCCTCCTTGATATGGACTGATAAATGAATACGGTCTTTGCGTCAAGACTTTACCCTTCTCATTTATGACAACGGAACCACCCTCATTTAACATGGCAATGGCACGACCCTCTGTAAAAGGAAAAATAGAGCTGTACTTGGGAGAAACCACAAATTTACCGGTTTGTGAGATAACCCCTGCCCCACCTTTTCGAACAATAGCCAGCCCGTTTTGCTGAAATTCTCCGGCATCTTCAAAGGTAGGTTTTAACACAAACTTCCCCTTCTCATCTATATATCCCCACTTTGTTCCTTCAACGGTTCTAACGGAAGCAGGAAACAAACGCGGTTTAATTATTCTTCCGAACATATATGTGGTCACCCCATTAGTTTTTGATATCTTATGGGATAATGCCTTGATGGGTGAAGGTCTAAGTTGTACAGAAGAAGGAGAGAGGAACTCTTTTACAAAAAAAAATTAGTTTTTTTGCACAGTTCGTGCCAAAAGCATGCAAGTTGGTGCCAAACCGATTTTTATCCGTTCAAGGGCAGCCCCTTTCTCCCTCTTTATTAAGATCTGTCTGACCGTGCCTTATGACCTAGAGCATTGGTTTAGCATCCTTTCTGATTTCCCCCTAGTAAACTGCAAAATTTTATGTAAGACGTATGTCTCCCTCTCGATCCATCCATTATGACCACTTAGTTTTTGCGCACGTTCGTTTTGTGAAATAGCTTCTTCTATTGTTATCCATTTAGCGGTAAAACCTTGTTCTATCTCATACCCCTCTAACTGTTGAGCAACGGGTTCCCCCAAGCATTCACAAAAGTAGTAGTGGGAATTCATTTCAAAAAGAAGACTTTGATCGAAAACGTCCTCTCTTCTTTCTAAATAAACACCAAATTTGTCTCCTACAACCGTATCTACATAACCCGTTTCTTCTAAGACTTCTCGGATAAGTGCTTCACTATGGGTTTCTCCAGATTCCACACCCCCACCAGGAAATTTAAAATCTCCTTTATTGGAGTGTACCATCAATATATGACCATCCTTAATTACAATAGCCCTGACAGCTTCCCTTACTTTTATATGTTTGCTTTCTACTTTTTCTATTCCTATAAATTTATTAAAGTACATATTTAACAACCTTTCTTTTAAAAGCCTAAGTCTTCTTTTTTCAACCATCCAATGGCTTTCTCATCATTAAGATGGTGAAAATACAGAACTTCCTCCGTTTCCGTAACTCCCGTGATATTCGTATATGTTATAGAATCACTTTGCATATCTTCAACGACTTCGCCTGATTCGTTAATAGCGATAACATGCGAGTATCCTGCCCCTTTAGGTAACATTTTAGCTGGAAGGCGCATTGCCATTTTTCTTAATATCGGTTTATCAGCACTAAATTCCAAGAAATTATTTCTAGACATGATCAACCCAATCCATAACCTTCCGTCCTCTCCCGCCATCATATTATCCGGTAATCCAGGGAGGTTCTCTATTATCACTTCTGCAAATTGACTTTCTTCCTTTGTACTTAACACCTGATCTTTTTCTAGGTTTAATTTCCAGACGCGGTATTTTCCCGTTTCATTTATAAAGAGATATTTTTCGTCCGTACTTAATGCAATTCCGTTTGCAAAGCTAATACCTTTTATCAGAACTCTGGTTTTTTCGTAGCCGGATTATATTCCAATACTCTTCCTGTACTGCGATTTTCAAGAATATCTATTTCTCCAGCGCGTCCAACATCACCGATCTCTTTCGCTTTTGTACTTTGAGAAGCATCTGTAAAATAAATGATTCCATTATTAGAAACTACTACCGCATCAATAAAGTTTAAGGCGGTATCATCCACTGTGTCTGTTAAAAGTTCGATCTCCCCGTCACCATTTTCAAAATTGCTTATTTTTAGTAACCCTCCATGTTTACCATATAGTGGGTCAGCAACGATGATTGATCCTTTGTTATCAAAATCAAATCCTAAAGGCCTGCCTTCCGTATTTACAATTTTTTGTAATCCTGTACCATCCTCACGAACACGAATGATTGCACCCGTTTTGGTGGCTGCGTACAACCATCCTTCACGATAGACAATATGCTCCGGCTCTGTATATTTTTCAATTGAAAGATATTCCATCCCATCTAATCTATTATTTTTCTCAAAAGAACCTGTATATCCGGTGGACTTTGGAGATTCCCATGCAACAGGGGCAATTGAGACAGGCCAGAATAATAGGTACAATATAAATACTGTAAAGATTAAAGCAAGCACTTTGGTGATATTGAGTTTCATAGTTATTCCACAACCTCCAATTAATACCATATATTACTTATTATTTACCACATTTTAGTTACAGTCCATGCAAAATTGTAGAAGTTCAGAGTTTAGTGGTAGAAGGTTGTTTGGGAAATGTAGAAGGTGGTCCGGGAAATGTAGAAGCTGACACTAAAAAGGTCTAAGCGGAAGCAATAACTGCAGAAGCCCTTATTCCAAACAAAAACAGGTGCACTCTCAATAGAGTCACACCTGCTTATCTTCACTTCTTATCACTATATACTGATTTTGAACAAGTCCGGATGGGAACGAGTTGCTCGCAACAAGCTCCAGCTTATTTTCTTGTTCTGTTTCTTTAAATAATCTCACACCGTTCCCAATTATAATTGGAATGGTGGAAATGACATACTCGTCGATGAGATCTTGCTTGACGAATTCTTTAATCACTTCCGCTCCTCCATCAACAAATATATGGCTCCCACTATTGGAGCGAAATTCATTAATTTCTTGAGTTTCCCATTTTTTTCTCCTCTATCACATCATTTACTTCATTGATAGTAGCATTTTAACAAAATAGGAACAAGCACCCGAATCGATTCATCCGCTTTTTTTAAAACTCCCTTTTTCGACCAGGGAATCTTTGACTCTATATATGGAAGAGACGAATTCAATACGTTCTGACCTCATTATATCTATTGGTGTTACGTCTCCTGTAACCAAATCCTCAACCAAATCTATCCCAATATGCTGAAATGCTTTGTCAATTATTTCGGAACAGATGTACCGATCCTGTTCATGAATAATGATGTTCCACCGGAAATAACGTTTTACACATAATGAAACAAGCCGCCACCAATCATACCCTTTAGAAGAGGATACTTTTTTATGAAGAAAATGCAGCAGCTCTTTTTGTTGGTCATCTGTCAAGTTCACTTTTAGTCTATATAAGTCGTATTCTTTGTACGGGTTCTTCATGATCTCCATTTTACGATATAAATCAACTTCACAAATTTGCTCTTCATCCACTACTATGGTCACATGGGTGTATTCAGATTTTAGAAAAAAACGGATAAGAGGACTGAAATTGCAATTTCCTTTCACAAAAAGTAAATCACCGACTGCCATTTTCATCGTTCCACCCCATTAACTTTAAAATCAGGTAAAATATTATATAACAAACCTAATGACTTTTTTACTATTTTTTCTTTAAAAAGAACGAGTTGGTTCAAAAGCAGAATTAGACTATAATGAGAGTACTAGAATTAAAGGAGTTAAAAGGCAATGGAGAAAAAAGATTTGGAACAAGCAATCATACAAAACTACCAAAAAGAAGAAAATATGATGATATTGGTCTTTGCTCAATGGTGTATCAATCATGACCTTGACCCATTTACTCTTTATACAAAGGCATACCCTGACCAGGCAAATACCCCTGCACTTGCTCAAGCCTTGGAATTGACCGTATCCAAAGAAGAGGCCGGCGATATTTCAAACGATACAGTGCTCGGGGTATTAGCTATGTTTGGTAATGATGACTTAGCTTTTGTGGTTTCAGAGGAAATAGCAAAAGGAAGATAATAAAAAACGGCGTTTGCAGACCATATCTGCTTACGCCGTTTTTTTATTTTTCCCCTGTTTGATAGCTACGTTACCTCTACTTGCCCAGATTATTAAAGGTAATAACAAAAGGGATAAAAGCCCGCCTCCAATGGACAGTAGCGAATAGCTCGAATGGGATACTACCATTCCTGACAACATTCCACCAGTTGCCCCTGATAATGCGACCAACACGTCCATAGAGCCTTGGACCTTTGCCCGTGTGGAAGGAGTAGTGGCATCCACGATTGTTGCCGTGCCACTTATCAAGCCGAAGTTCCACCCTAAACCAAGTAGCGCCAAAGCCAAAATTAATACGAATAAACTATCACCCGGAGCAGTCGCCGCGACGATCCCCGCTAGGAGCAGTGTTACACCCGCTGCTGAAGCCATTGCGGTACGTCCGACCTTATCGACCAGAACCCCGGTAACTAATGAAGGTAGATACATGGCACCAATATGAATCCCGATTACAAGACCGATAGCATCCAGGCCGTGTCCATGATGCCCCATATGAATCGGTGTCATTGTCATGATTGCGACCATCACCATCTGTGTCAGCACCATCACAGATCCCCCAACGATGATTCCACGATTATTCTTTACATGAGTTTCATTTGGTGTTTTCTCCGAATCTTTCCTTTTCTCATTTTCCAATGTTTTAGAAACCAATAATGGGTCTGGTCTCATGAAGCCAAGTAATATCAGCCCTGCCAAAATGAATGCTGCCGCTCCTAAAATAAAGGGACCAGCTAATGATGGTACACCTATTGAAACTGCAAAGTCTCCCATCACACCGACTAGATTTGGTCCTGCTACTGCTCCAAGTGTAGTCGAAACTAATGCAATACTAATAGCTTTACCTCTTTGTTTGGCAGTTGCCAGATCTGTTCCGGCATATCGCGCTTGTAGATTGGATGCAGTACCTGCTCCATAGAATAGGAGGGAGAAAAACAGCAACCACACATTGTCGGTGACAGCTGCAAGCACCACACCTAGAGCACTAATTCCTCCGGTTAGGAACCCTCCGGCCAAGCCAATCCTGCGACCAAACCTTTGCGATACACGACCAATCATGTAAGCCGCTCCCGCTGAACCTAACGTCAATAAGGCTACAGGAACTCCAGAATATGCATCGGTACCAAGCATATCTTGAGCCAGCAAGGCCCCTACCGTAATCCCAGCAGCTAGACCTGCCCCACCAAATATTTGTGATAGAACGACAATAATAAGTGTCCGTCGATATAAATGTTGCAACTTTTCAGGGGAAGCAACTATCTCTTCCAAAGTAATTTTACGACCTTCCATTGTACTCTCCCCTTTTTTCATTTAAAAACATTTCTTCCTATTTTAGCATGCTTCCACTAAGACTGCTTATTGTTTTTAACATATATTTGATTAACTAATCATAAAAAATTTAGAAGAACATTATGAGGGGTTGAACCTATGCGGACAGAATATAGACTATGGTCCCTATATCCATATCAAGGAGAGCAAACTCCCCCAGTTGGAAATCCTAATGCTGGCTTTTGGCCGATGTTTTTCATCAGGCGCGAGGGAGCAAATAGATTTCTTGATCCTTTCGGGAAGGAAATTACTTGGCAAATAAGAGAGCCTTTATCAATAGATTGGAACAGCGAACTTCAGATTGTAGAACAAACAATGAGTGTCATTACTCATCAACAAATACAAAGCGCACAATATTGGGCTACAGGAGAGATTGCAGAAAGATTTTCAACCATGCTTTATGATTTCGCTGAGCAATATCCGATGGGATCACCTAACTGTGCCCGCATGCAAGGATTTTTCCATGCAACCATGAATGATGTTTTTGTCGTTTGCTGGTATTTAAAGTATTTATGGGATGTTGCCCGCCCGAACCAATATGGGAGAAATATTAGAAGGCTGATGGATACACCCAGATTCCCCGCTTATCCTTCTGCACATGCATGCTTAGCAGGAGCGGCTCAGGAAATAATGACGTACTATTTTCCACAAGAACAAGCCCGAATTAAAGCTACTACTGAAGCTTCTGCTCAATCCCGCTTGTATGCAGGGGTCCATTTTAAAGTGGATAATGATGAGGGATTAAGACTTGGAAGGCAAATCGGGAAGATAGTCGTGGACGTGTTGAAGGTTCAGAATGTGAAACAATAATAATTCATCACAACTAAGCCTCCTGACTTTTACGAAAAAGTTAGTAGGCTTTAAATTCGCAACAATGCTTACTATTCTTTTATTTTCTCCGTTTGAACCTCTAAACGTTCTACTCTTTCTATAATTCTTCTTTTCTGATAGAGCATCGTGCCCGCTTCCGTCATATCGCTTACCATAGAACGATTGGCGAACGCTCCAAAAAGGATTCCTGCTACCGGTACCAATTGGAAAAGCTTCTTCCAACCAAAAGATTCTGTGAATGTCACGGTTACTTCCCTCCAACCTTGGAGTTGGGAGAATACCTCTTTAGATTTCATTTCTTGATTTGAGAAATCAGCCAGCTCATTTAAAATTGCTTGCTTCCCAACAATATCTGCCGATGTAAATTGCAGGCATTTTAAAATAAATATCCTCTCCGTTTTCTCTTTTGGATCATATCCATGCAGAATCGCAATTTCCTGTAATGTTTTTAGAGAAATAGCCAAGATGGCAGGGATATCAATTACCAAAGTGAAAATCCCGCCGATACCCGTACTTGCTCCCTGGATGGTGGCAGCATTTTTACGTGTATTGCCCAATGCGAGAGAAGCTTCTTTCATTTCAGCAACGGGTATATCCTGAAAATCACTTAGTTCAGTAACTGTTCTGCCGGTTTTTTTCCCAAAATAATGAAACATACTCTTCTCGTTTGAAAGGTAACTCCCTCCGTTCTGTATAAAACTTCCCAACTCATCAAGGAGGCTCCCTATCTTCCCTTGAATAAATTTTGGAGTCAATCTATCAAGCAATTTAAAAGGGATGCGTCCAATTCGCTCCCAAAACCATAGCCCTTTCTGGTCGTTTTCCCATTTTTCGATTAATTTCAATTCATTATGCAAACTTTCTCTTGTTTCCATACATGGTTCTCCTTTGGATTTATGAGGTTGGATGTCTTTTATAAATTTTGAAACTTTTTCTTTCAGTATACGTAATAATATTGTCATACCCATATGTAGGAGGCAACGATGAAAAAGGAATTATCCATCAAAAGTTTATTAAACATAATAGGACTTTTTATTTTTCTAGGCATGATTATCATGGCTATTACAAACCCATTAACCATTGATCCAAACATAGGAATCTATCAAAATGATAAGGCTATAATGAAAGGAAAAAAGCTGTACGAGTTTGCAATCTTTATACTAATTTCAAGCTTCACTTACTTCCTTTTGGTTCAATTATATTTTTCAACTCCAAAAGGACGAAAGGTATTTTTCATTGTTCTTTCTGTTTTAGCCATCGCGGCCCCAATGGTTGCTATTTACCTTGAAAGGTGATTAATTGTTTATTGCTTAATTAATAGCCGGCAGTGATTTTATCAATTTTTTTATTGTGTTTATTACTAGTAGCGGTTCATCATTCTGTATGTAATGGGCACTATTTTCTGCAACTATAAATTCACCTTGTGTCGTGAATCTTAGAATCTCCTCTTGCATACTGTTCCATAATGCTTGAGATCCCTTAGAGTAATGTGCTTTTTTCCCTGCTGACATTACGATTGTTGGGGTATCCGTAACTCTATTGCTTAAATGAAGCTGGTGCAAACTTTCCTTGAATTCATGAAAGTCTCCTTCAAGAGTGAATTGTTTATTGTAAGCCTCTTTAAATTCATCAGACATGGAAGGTAAAAACCTTTCGGGATAATCTTCGGGAGTAGAATCTATTAAAACTAACCCAGCTACCTCCTGTGGGTACAGATTGTTGAATAATCGCATGTTTACACCACCGTAAGAATGTCCTACAAGAATATAAGGTGGCAAGACATTTTTACTCATTAAGATTTTTCTCAATTCCTCTACCATAAATAGGCTGGTCCTTGGGTTAGGACTTCTTTCACTTTTCCCAAGGCCAGCTCTATCATATAAAAATACTTGAGTTAATTTAGAGATTGCAGGATAGACGGATTCCCAAGCTTTTGAATAGTCTCCATATCCCGCGTCCATGATGACAGTTGGAAAACCACTTAATTCTCCATATATTTTATAATCCAAGTAAAAACTGTTTATATTTAATCGACTACCATTCATTCCTATTCTCCCTTACTTTACAAAGTAATATCCTGCTTGCATCCAAACAGACCCTCGTTTACGTGATACTGTTTGGATATTAAAAGTTCACAGATAAATAATGTTATAGAATAATCTGTAAGTCCCCGTATATAGCCAACTAAAATATTGTCCTTCCACACAAAAAGTAATATTCGAATTATCCCATGCTTGCTTTGTTAATGTTTCTTTTGACACAAGATTGTTCCAATTTTCTTCTAATTAGCTGATAAACATGGGGAAAATCAATTTCTTTATATTCTTTGACTTCTAAGTATTCTCCATTTCTAAATTGAAATTTCATTTATTTGTTCCCCTTGTTTATATTAGATAGGACTGATCCCTAATCACTACAGTCTTAGGTTGAAACCTAATTAACACATTAGACGAATCTAAGTTTTGAAACCTCTGATCCCATTTAGATTCATCTTTGCCAAGATATTTCGAAATGATTTTATATGCTATACCTGAATCAAAAGGCTCTACACTTCCATTTCCGCGGAATCCTGCATGGTGTACTTTACCCGTAGTAAAATCAAAGTCTACTATCCCAATGGCACACTTTGAGTTATTCTGAATTCTTTTTGGAAAGGTATCGTTAGCAGTTCCAATTATCCATAACTCATTTTCCTCCCAATGAAACCAAACAGGAGAATCTTTGGGGATATCCCCCTCAATGGTTGCCAGATGAGCAAACAATGGTTTCTCTAGCATTGCTTCAAGGTCAAAGCTTCTCTTTTTATCTCGGATAATTTGCAAACCTCCCCACTCCTATCTTTCTATAAGGTATTCCTCTAAATGATGCTCTTCTATAATTTCAACGCTTCGTTTTTTCTCTGCATAAGCAAGAATGTGTTCCTTAATATTCGGATATAAAATCACCTTGTCCAATTCGGTTAAAGGAATCCATTTCACTCCTGTTTGATTGGGGTCTGGGTTAGCTGGCAATCTTGGTATACAGCCTTCTGGTACGTTACATTCAAACATTAACCCCAGTGAGTGCGTGCCTCCGTACTTGTTGTTGTTTAAGTGAGGGGCATATTCATAAACGAATGCCAATGATCCAACTTCCACATCAATGGACGCTTCTTCTTTAGCTTCTCTTTTTACAGCTTCCTTTAGCGTTTCACCTGGCTCTGTTCCACCAGCAGGTAAATTATAATGCAATCCATTTTCGTCATTAAATTCTATCAATAATATAGAAGCGTTCTGAATGATTAATGCACCAGCTCTTACTCTAATATGAAATGACATGTATGTAGTACCTACCTTTTTTTCGTTTACTTTAAATCACTTGGAATAGTTGCCACTTTATCGTTTTGTATTACCCAAGAAACAACCGTTGTACTGTCCCGTACGTTTTTAGATTTAATGTCTTCTAGTAGTTTCCTAACTCCGACCGCAAAAGTATCGACATTCTGAAACACTCGGTAAATATTTTTTGCTTCACTATATGAAGTATTCGGACATTCAACTAACCCGTCAGTCGTCATGAAAATATGATTTTTTCCAGTTCGTAGTTCCTTCACACCCGTGCTGTAACAAGGAACATCCTTGTTGAAAGTACTTTCTTTCCCGACCCATTCAAAGAAGCTGCGATGATTCTGTTGATATTCCCCTAACCGCTCAAGTTCAGGGTGATTCAGTAGCAATAAGCAGTCTCCTATCGAGAACCACCATAAATAGTTGTCTTTGCGGAAAGCAAATAAACAGGCGGTCTCTCCTTGAACATTCTTACAATCCAGTATGAAACTTTCGCTTTGAAAGATATCCAGCACCAAGTCACTTAAACTTGTAAATAAATCTTTTACCGGCAATGTAAAAATGGCTAAAAACCTTTGTTCATTCTTTTCAACTGTTGAAATAACCAACTCTGCACTTTCTGCTGTAAAATGAGCATCTAGTAAAATCACAAACTCCCAATTTTTTTCATTACACCAGATTAAACAACCATCCTCATTTTTATTTTGTCCTGCAGTGGAATTCCCGCCAAAACGACCGAGAACAATCTTCTCCCCAACTTTCAATACACTGATTTCGTCCACAAAATGTTTCTTGCTTCCTACCCAACTCAGTTTGTTTACCACTGTTGCATCCCCTCTTAACTCCCTAAATACTTTGTTGGAAGCTCTTCTTCAATAAGTTTTTTCTCAAAATAAACTTTGTATGCTTTTGCGCTGGGCCTTGAACTAACAATATGCTCAAGTTTATTGTTCACATAATGGAGCGCAACGCCGTCATCGGTTGCTATACCTGGAATAATGTTCTTATTTGCCACCAATTCTTGATAAGACGGTCTCCTTTTTACTTCCCCATCATAATGAGGACAATTACTACCTTCTATGAAACCTAAGCACTGAATTGGTTCTAATACATCCCCAAAGGAATCCGTCACACCTTCTTGAAACCAACAAATGGACCCTGCACTAATACCGGCAAGTAAGACACCTTTTTTATATGCCTTTTTCAGAATGACGTCTAGCCCCCATTCTTTCCACAGTATTAATAGATTTCGAGTATTACCACCTCCGACATAAATGATATCTTTGTCTAATAAAAATGTTTCAAAATCCCTTGTAGGTGGGTTAAAAAGTGAAAGATGGGATGGTACACATTCCTGCTTCTCAAAGAACTGATAAAACCTAGCAATATAATTATCAGCGTCACCGCTTGCAGTTGGGATAAAACAAATTTTTGGTGTGGGCTTTCCTGTTTGTTGGAGTATATAGCGATCTAACAACGGGTTTTCAGGTTCCATGGAAAAGCCGCCTCCACCGAGGGCGATCAGTTGTTTCATACTTTATTTTCTCCTTTCACTTTTAAAAGGTGCATTTTGTTTCACCTAGGAAGATCCGGTTCGCATAAATTCATCAATAAATTCCATAATTAAACTATATAAAAGAATACAGATTGGAAATAAATTTACTATTAAAGAAAAGATCCTTTTAGCTAAATGTTCTTTGCTGAACATTGAAATGATGCTTAACGGAATACTAAACACGGAACTCAGAAACATAAGTATAGTCAACATATTTATGATAGACACTGTTCTATCGTTTAAAGTTATCATTGAAGTGAAAATAAATATAAAAACAAAAAAAATCGTACTTATTGCCATAATGAACGAAATCTTTGTGAATATATTTAGATTTTTTCTTTCCAAAAATCTCACCTCTTCAATGACCTCATTTAAATATGGACTCTCTTCAACGAAGCTGCACTTTTTTTGAAAAGAAGTTCAGTTTATATATTAACATAAAATCCCATAATTTCCCCTTATTGATTGTGTATTCAGAATAAACTTGTATTTTA
Source organism: Bacillus sp. m3-13 (assembly GCF_000175075.1). Taxonomy (NCBI): domain Bacteria; kingdom Bacillati; phylum Bacillota; class Bacilli; order Caryophanales; family Bacillaceae; genus Bacillus; species Bacillus sp. m3-13. Next base: position 92,981 of record NZ_ACPC01000017.1, on the reverse strand, counting down.
ACATACAAAAAGCACTGCAAATTAGCAGTGCTTATTTCTTGAATTTTGTGTGTTTAAGGAGATGTTTATGCCACTGGTAAGGGAATAGGGGATTTAATTAGGAGCTTTTCTCGAGGAGACTTTAAACTTCTGAATTTTTCTCTAACCTATTGACCCTAAATTCCAATTTGGCGTTTTTCTCAATAAGAAGATCTGTATCAAATTCAGACGAGTTGAGTCTTTCGTTTGTGGCGTTAAGTCGTAAATCAATCTTTTTCATATCACGTCGGTATTCATCTTTATATTGTTTGAACTCATTCTTTAACGTGCTAACATCATTCTTTAGTGTACTAACATCATTCTTTAGTGTACTAACATCACTCTTTAATGTACTAACACCGCTCTTTAATGTACTAACATCGCTCTTTAATATATTAACATCGCTCTTTAATATACTAACGTCACTCTTTAATGTACTAACATCACTCTTTAACTGGCTTATGTCTACCTTCATCTCATTGATTCCTTGCAGAATTTGTTTTAACAGTTCATTTTCCACTTTAGCTCACCTCCCTTTTCGTTATTATAGCATGACTATAAGATATCATGTACAAATCTTAAATGTTTTATAGGTAAAAAGACTTAGTAATAACTTTTAGAATAATACAAGATCAAGTTAACATAGTGTTTTATAAGGAGATGTTCTATCCCAATTTTTACACAAGCTTCAACCAAGGGGCTGATTGCTTTGTACAAGAATAAACATAAACAATTAATCATATTTTTAGGTATTTTCCTTGTGTTGTTACTTGTTGTTAATGTTGTCCGTCACGTCCGAATTTATATTGTATATAGTTCGGGTGTAGGTCCATTCATTTTGGGAGGACTAATCATTTTGGCAATAGTTGTTCTTTATGTTAGAAGGTGAAAATATTGTTCCTAATAAAAAACAGGAAGGATAACTGCTCCCTCCTGTTAACATTAAAATTGAATACTAAAATGCCTCTAACTTCACATGCTCATCCACAATCAACGTCGGCTCCGTCGTGTTCTGGATATCCTCCACTGTAAAGCCGCTTGCAACTTCCACAAGCTTTAAGCCCTGTTCAGTTACATCCATTACCGCCCGGTCTGTGATGATTCTGTCCACCACACCTTTACCCGTCAAAGGCAAGGTGCATTTCTTCAATATCTTTGCTTCTCCAGCTTTATTGACGTGATCCATAATGACGATGATACGTTCAGCACCGTGCACAAGGTCCATTGCGCCTCCCATGCCTTTGATCATTTTGCCTGGGATCATCCAGTTGGCAAGGTCACCATTTTCACTAACTTCCATGCCACCTAAAATTGCGATATTCACATGACCGCCACGAATCATCGCGAATGATTCAGCGCTGTCAAAGTAGGCTGCTCCAGGGATAGCCGTTACGGTTTCTTTTCCGGCATTAATTAGGTCTGCATCCACATTCTCTTTTGTTGGATATGGCCCAATACCTAAAAGGCCGTTTTCTGATTGCAGAACTACCTGTTTGTTATCGGATATGTAATTCGCCACAAGAGTGGGCATTCCGATTCCAAGGTTCACATAGTAGCCATTTTCTATTTCTTTTTCAGCTCTTTTTGCTATTTTTTCACGGTTATTAATAGTTGTCATCGTTTGTTCCCCTCCTTGCTAGTCTCTTGTGGTAACACGTTCGATTTTTTTTTCTTGCTGACCTACGATTAGTCGTTGAACATAGATGCTTGGTGTCTGAATCAGGTTTGGATCCAAGTCACCGATCTCTACAAGCTCTTCCACTTCCGCAATGGTCACTTTACCAGCTGCAGCAATCATTGGGTTAAAATTTCGAGCCGTTTTGTTGTAAATGAGGTTCCCCATTTTATCGGCCTTGGTTGCTCTCACTAAACTGAAATCCGCACTGTAAGCTTCTTCAAGCAAGTATTCTTTTCCGTTAAATTCACGGACTTCCTTGCCTTCCGCAATTGGTGTCCCTACTCCCGCTGGTGTATAAAATGCAGGGATTCCTGCTCCGCCTGCTCTGATTTTCTCCGCAAGCGTACCTTGTGGTGTTAGCTCTACTTCAAGCTCACCAGATAAAACCTGACGCTCAAATTCTTTATTTTCTCCAACATAAGAACCAATCATTTTCTTGATTTGTTTGTTTTTCAGTAGAAGCCCAAGGCCCCATTCATCTACACCACAGTTATTGGAGATGACCGTTAAATCTTTAACCCCTGTTTCCACAAGTGCAAGAATTAAGTTTTCCGGTATGCCGCACAATCCGAATCCGCCGACCATAATCGTTGCACCATCATGAATGTCTTTTACCGCTTCTGTAAAGGATGTATAAATTGGTTTCATCTTAAGTTGCACCTCTCTCTTTATATGTTTTCTACAATGGTAGCGACACCTTGGCCGCCGCCGATACATAATGTTGCAAGTCCTTTTTTCGCTTCACGGCGCTTCATTTCATGGATAAGTGTCACTAAAATTCTAGTTCCACTGGCACCGATCGGGTGGCCTAATGCTATGGCACCTCCATTGACATTTAACTTTTCAGGATTGAACTGCAATTCTTTACCCACAGCAAGAGCTTGAGCTGCAAAAGCTTCGTTTGCTTCTACAAGGTCCATTTCTTCCATGGACTGGCCGCCTTTTTCCATCGCTTTTTTCACAGCAGTGACAGGACCGATTCCCATGATGCTTGGATCTACCCCACTGCTTGCGTTGGCAACGATTCTTACAAGCGGTTTGATACCAAGCTCTTCCGCTTTTTCCTTGCTCATTACCACTACCGCCGCAGCTCCGTCATTAATCCCAGACGCGTTTCCAGCTGTAACAGAACCATCCTTTTTAAAAGCAGGACGCAATCCGCCAAGCTTTTCTGCTGTGGTTCCTTTTCTAGGATATTCGTCTGTATCTATCGTCAGAATTTCTTTTTTCTTTTTCACTTCTACTGGTACGATTTCGTCTTTGAACTTGCCGTCTTCGATTGCTTGGACTGCTTTCTGTTGGCTGTTTGCAGCAAATTCATCTTGTTCTTCACGTGTTAATTCATATTTCGTGCAGAGGTTCTCCGCTGTCACTCCCATATGGTAATCGTTGAAGGCGCAAGTCAAACCATCCGCCACCATAGTGTCGACTAACTTCTGATCGCCCATTTTGAAACCGTCACGAGCACCTTTTAATAAGTAAGGAGCCTGAGACATATTTTCCATTCCACCGGCAACGACAATATCTGCATCCCCAGCTAGGATTGCTTGTGTGGCAAGGTGAACTGCTTTCAGCCCTGATCCACAAACTTTATTAATGGTCATGGAGGACACTTCTTGTGGTAGTCCTGCTGCCATCGCTGCTTGTCTTGCAGGATTCTGGCCAAGACCTGCCTGCAGTACATTCCCCATGATTACTTCATCTACACTATCTGGTGCAAGCCCGGCTTTTGCGAGCGCTTCTTTAATTACCACTGACCCTAACTGTGGAGCGGAAACATCTTTAAATGCCCCACCAAAACTTCCAATCGCTGTTCTGACAGCGCTTACAATAACTACTTCTTTATTCGACATAATTTCCTCTCCTCTCGACTGATTAATTTCTAGATTCATGTCGAAAATCCTTCTTTTTTTATAAAATTTCTATTATTCTTGCTTTTAGCACCCTCTATTCCATAAAATTAAAGATGGGAGAAATTATTCGTGAAGGGGGAAACAACGATGAACTTGCCATCTAATGCAACCATTATCGAAGTAGGTCCGCGTGATGGATTACAAAATTTGAAAACTTTTGTACCGACGGATGCGAAAATCGATTTTATTACAGAATTGAAGAAAGCGGGAATTCCAGAGATGGAGCTAACATCCTTTGTCTCTCCAAGGTGGGTACCACAAATGTCAGACGCCGCTACTATCATTGAAAGTTGCAATGATAGTGAGACTAGAAATTTTGTGTTAGTACCAAACCAAAAAGGCGTTGAGAGATTAAGAAGCACCTCTTGTAAAAATGCCGCTGTGTTCGTTGGGGTAAGTGATACTTTTAATAAGAAAAACATCAATAAAACCACCGAAGAAAGCTTGGTGGAATTGGAACCTTTAGTAAGGGAATTAAAAGAAGAGGGGTACTTTGTGCGTGCTTGTATTTCCACTTCGTTTTATTGTCCATATGAGGGGAAAGTAGCAATGGAGGATGTTGTTTCATTATGTAAGCGCTTTGTTGCTTTTGGTGTGGATGAGTTGAGTGTTGCTGATACAATCGGATTGGCGAATCCTAAGGAATCCTTTCAACTTTTCTCTGTTTTAAAAGAGGAATTAGATGACGTAATGTTAACAGCCCATTTCCATAACACCCGCGGTATGGCTCTGGCAAATATTTTTGCAGCCCTTCAAGCAGGTGTGGATCGATTTGACACGTCAGCAGGCGGACTTGGTGGATGTCCGTTTGCACCAGGCGCATCCGGAAATGTTGCAACAGAAGACGTCGTCTATATGCTAGAACAAATGGGCATTGAAACAGGGATCAACTTGAAGCGTGTTGTAAGAGCATTAGAGAACCTCCTACCACATTTAGATAAGCAATATGAAAGCCAATATTATAAACTTGTACAATCGAATGGAACTGCTGTCCCTCCTGGTGTATAAATTCCCGCTTCCTTACTCACATTAAATAGGGAGAATAAGGAAGGGAGAGACCTATATGTCCAAGCATAATAACCATAGTGGTCCAAGCCAAAAGGGTCAGCCTAACGCTGAGAGCGCGAAGCAAGTTGTTTCTGCTGAAGAAGTGGAACGCGCGAGCCATCCGACAAAGCGCCAGAATTCGGAGCAATAAAATAGTCTCTTTGATGGAAACTGCAGTGGTGCAGTTTCTTTCTTTTTGGCCTATGAGTCCTGATAACTCCGAAATCATGCAAACATTGTGCTCATTGAACTCCTATGAAACCCGGTAACTCCGAACTCACGTCAACATTGTCCTCGTTGACCTCCTATGGAACCCAGCACCTCTGAAATCACGTCAACATTGTCCTCGTTGAACTCCTATGAAACCCGGTAACCCCAAAATCACGTCAACATTGTCCTCGTTGAACTCCTATGAAACCCGGTAACCCTGAAATCACGTCAACATTGTCCTCGTTGAACTCCTATAAAACCCGGTAACCCCGAAATCACGTCAACATTGTCCTCGTTGAACTCCTATAAAACCCGGTAACCCCGAAATCACGTCAACATTGTCCTCGTTGAACTCCTATGAAACCCGGTAACCCCGAAATCACGTCAACATTGTCCTCGTTCCTATCTATCAACTCCTAGGTGCAAATAACATGACACCCACACCAATCAAGCAAATCGCCGCTCCAACCCAATCATAAAAATCTGGTGTCTTTCTATCGACGCCCCATCCCCACAGTACGGAAAGAATAATGAACACTCCCCCATAAGCAGCATATACCCTACCAAAAGAAGGGAAACTTTGAAACGTGGCTAAGACACCATATAGCGCCAAGGCAATTCCACCAGCTAATCCCAAGTATGCAGACTTCCCTTCTCTTAGCCACAGCCATATCAAATATCCCCCACCAATTTCCGCTATTCCAGCCACGATAAAAAGTGCAAACGCATGAACCAAAAAAAACACTCCCTTATATTAATTTCAATTCTACCAACCACAACTTCAAATAAGGTCTAAAACAAAGTATCCAAACATATTTTGTAAAAAGTGTTATAAGAGCGAGCTCCTATAACCCATTCTAAATGAAACAGGTGAGATCTCTATGTATTTCGTTTATTTTATGGAAAACAAGAACGTTGTATTAAGTCAGTACCGCAAAGAGTTCCCAAATGTGGATGAGGAATTAAGGATAAAGGGAAGAAAAGGGAAAGTCTTAAGTGTAACTCATGTTGATGATCATCACATTAATGTTCACGTGGCCTTAGAGAAAGTAGTAAAAAAAGGATTTGTGGACTTATCGAAAAAGAAGAAGAAATAGGTTCTAAGTATGGAGGTTCTCAATACAAGAACCTCTTTTTTTGATTCTATTTGATCGAACATCTTACCAACATGGTAAATTGTCTAATAGAAAAGTTCTATTTGATCGAAGCACCTTCCAAACTTACCAAACTGTCTAATAGAAACTCTCTTCCTACCTCATATCCTTATACCAACGAGGAATACTCTCCCTAAAATCATCATGATCCCTCATCACATCCATCGCATAGCTGGACAATAGTTCATACTGTTCGTCTCCCATTTTCTTACCCCACACGAATGATGAAACTACATGCATAGCACTATAAAGAGCAAATAGCTTCCAAAATTCCTCACTTATTTTTTCTCCAGCATTATAGCCATCAATGGCACCAATGGAAAAAGGAACACTTACTTTTATACCAAAAAAGCCGAGTTTTTGTAAGTCATGTATGGGATCTCCCCAGTCCATCCTCTGAAAATCAATAAACCCATTGAATTCCTTCCCCTTTACAATAAGGTTGCAAGGGTGAAAATCATCATGCTGGAATCTGTTAGGACGGCCTTCCATCAAGTACTCATTAGATTTTATATAAGTGATAACTTTACTTATAACCCCAGTGTCTAAATCTTCTAGTAGCTTTAATTGCTCTATGTATCTGTCACTTTTTCTTTTCTTATGTATGTTCCATGGTTCAGTACCTTCCGGTGCAGGATACTTATGCAATTTTTTCAATTCCAACCCCGCCTGAAACCCAACAAGATACTGCTCCCTTTCAGTCAAATTACTTAGCGCCTCTTCCCCATCCTTACCTGGCAGATATGTCAGTACCATATAAGCTAACTCAAGGGTTTCCTGTATAGCAAATTCGATTGCTTTTGGCACAAAATTCGAGAGTGAAGATAACCTATTAATTGTGTCAAATTCTTTCTTTCTATCAGTTGCATCTTCAATAGGAAAAAGACGGATAAGGTACTTGTCATCAATTACGAACTTCTGATCGTTGGAAAAACCCTTGGTAAGCCGTTGGATACTGTTCGCTTCTCTCATGAACGGAATTTTTTGCTCCATAACTTTAACCAATTAACCACATCCCCCTTTTTAACAACGTATGGATATTATATTATCCCTTATTACTCTATATCGGTCCATAAGATTTCTAAAAAATTACCACTACAACGAGGACAATAATTAAAATAATAATGAAAACTCCTGTAACCTTCCAACTCACAGCTCCTACAAGGTCAACCAGTCTACCGACCATCCCACGAGTCAAACCGTCGTTAAACGCCCCACCCGGATTCTTTTCCCACTCCTTGTGTTTCAATCTTTCCCTCTTCCTCTCGGCACTTTCCTTTTCTTCCACTTAGAAAACCTCCTTATCATGTCCAATATTTCTTTTATATTCATGTTATAATTAAGTGAAAGTTCCGAAAATAAAATATAATAAACGAGGTGTTTAAACATTGGCTGCTCTACTTACATTGCTAGGCGACATTTTCGCTGCTATTGCTACTTCTTTTACACGCAACAAGAAAAAGAAAAGAGAAAGAATAATTCCTCTTATTCTTCCTCCCATTCTACTTCCCGCTCCAACTCTTTAATCGTCTTTAAATGATCCTTGTCGCTCACTATTTTATAATAATCATCAATATACTCTTTTCCTACAATTATTTGAACGTTGCCTGTTTCCATTACATTATCCTTTTGGTTAGATACCAAAATATTAAGAACATAATCTGCTCCACCACGTTCCTTGTTGATATCCCTTTTTAAGTCAAGACCTGACAAGTCTTTCAATATCTCTTGAATTGTCTCCTCTTCTTCAATCAGAACTCTTTCCTTGAATGAATAGGTACTTCCCTCAAATTCAAGCTTCCTAATTTCCAAACTCCGTATCTCACTATCTTCATGGACATCATTAAGCACCGCAGCATCAGATGTTGTGGAAATCATTTGATCATACAGATAGTACCCTCCTAAAAGTACCACCAATACTACAGATATTGGTCCTATCCGGCTTTTGCGAAGTAGTAGTTTAACAGCTCCGACCAGTAATACCCCAAATACAATCAAACTAATAAGAAACTTTAATGTAAGAACACTGTCAACCATCCAAACTCCCCTTTTTATTGTATTTTCTATTAATTTATAAAAATTTTAACATAAAATTACATATTTTATTAGGGCACAACGCTTTTCTTCTGATATTGCCTTCTGGAATTTAAGGGTGTAAAATAAAATCTAATTAACTTAACAAGGAAAGTGATTATGGTGGGAAGACTTCTATATATAATAATAGCTATCTTATTTCTTTCCTTTCCTTCTTTGGCGTATGGAGAAGTTGCACATTCTTTTCCATTATCCAAGGATACGATATCAACGTATAGTGACATGCAAATTGAACCGGCTGTACAGACTCCTAGTTCAAATGGCTGGCAAAAAAAGAAGAAGGACATTACGAATGAATCAATACCTTCATTTTCAATAGACGTTCATCATCTTCCAAACGAGCATTACATCAGAAAAGATATTTTCGTAAAACCCCACCTTTTTCTTACACCATACTTTTACCAAGGTGGCTATCTCTCCTTTAAAGTGATTTAGATACGTATTAGATACTAAATCACAGAGAAGAGGAAAGATGATGAATCAAAAAACGGAGTTTCAAAAATCCATGGAAACTTATGCGTTTTTAATTGCAATAACAGGTTTCTTTCTTACATCAATCGTAGTTGCAGCGTTGGTAACCGACCAAGATATATTTTCAATGTTACCGAGATTTTCTTGGGATATGATAAATACTTGGGACGAAATATTTAATAGGTAAAATAATAAAGTCGACTTGATAAGGGATATACTCCCAAAACAAGTCGACTATTTTTAATCTATCTATGTTGATCAATTAAGATAGGGTTCCCATCTGGATCTTCTATTGTAAGGCTTGCCGGTCCCTTAGTTGATTCATTTGCTTCTGTCAGGATCTTAATTCCTTTCTCTTTAAGGGTCTTTTGAAGGACTCTGACATCTGTAAATTCATCCAAGCTCTCTGCATTTTGATTCCATCCTGGATTAAATGTTAAAATATTTTTCTCAAACATCCCTTGGAAAAGCCCAATAACACAACTTTCATTTTTCATAATCAACCAATTATGGCTGATTTCCCCTCCCAACACTTCAAAACCGAGACACTCATAGAATTCTTTTGATTTGTGGATGTCTTTTACTGTTAAACTGATTGAAAACGCACCTAGTTTCATCGTTCCTCCCCCTGGATAGGAATTACCTAACCGTAATAAAGTTTGCTCCCTCTTATTATAGCAACAACTTAGAAAGAGAAAGTAGAGAATTTTCATTCTACTTATTTTATAATAATCTTTAGGGGGAGATAAAAATGAATTTTACATATGAAGAAGTACCTATTGATAGATTAGAAATGTGCAAAGAAATTTGTAATGAGTTAATGGTATACCAGAAATCATTGGCGTATATTACACCTGAACGTTTCGATAACATGACATATGAAACCAGATTAATTCCCTCTGTAGAAAAAGCTCAGCATAATTATTTGGTGGTAGTGAAAAATGAGGATGAAGTTATTGGCTATGTTTACTCAAACATTTCTCCAAAAGAGGTCTATTCGTCTGAATTTGCTACTTTTTTTGACATGGAGTCCGTTGAGAAAACGCACGTTGGATGCTTGTCTCAATTCTACATCAAGGATAAATATCGCCAATACGGAATTGGTTCAAAGCTGTTTTCCATGTCAATGGATTGGCTTAAAACTTTCAATGAAGTAGAAGATTATTTTATCTTTGTTTCAAATGGGAACGAGCAGGCACTGGAGTTTTATAAACGCAAAAGTTTTTTTGTAAGTCATGAGATTTTAGAGGGGTTTATAATGGTATTAAGAAACAGGAGTAGCAACTAATAATGGCTACTCCTGTTCCTTCAAGTCCTTCTGATCTACATTAAATTCAATCAAATTATTGGAGGGATCCATACAAAAGATTTGTGCAAAACCGCTTTTGCTATGAGGTTTTTGCACTATTTCAATACCTTTACCTTTTAAAAATTCCACCGTTTGATAATAATCATCTACTCTGATGGCAAAATGACCATCTCTACTGTCAATTTTATTTTCACTTCTCAAGGTTTCCGCTTCTTTATTTTGAATTAAATGAAGCTGAGAATTCCCTACTTGATACCACGCACCAGGAAAATCAAAGTCTGGTCTTTTTAACTCAGAAAAACCAAGAAGTGCCCCGTAAAAATATTTTGCCTCTTCAATGTCATCCACCGCAAGGCTCACATGATGCAAGTCTGATATTTTCATTTTTTGTACACGCCCTTTCTAAAAATAATAATGCTAGTATATCACTAATTACTTTTTACCTAACGAAAAACCTTCAAATACCCTACCACCATGCAGATCCAAAATATTCTCCACAATATGTATAACTCTTCTCTTATCATTGGTTGTATAAAATAAGTCAAAAGCTTCCGTAAAGGCCACTGCATATTCTTCATCATATTCTGCAAGAGAGCGAAAAACCCATTTGGAAGAGCCGATCCACCTATTGTTAGTTCTTAAAACAAATTCTGCTGCAAGTTCAGCCAGTTTCCCCGCAACAAATATTCCTTCGGATCGATTCGTTGTGCCAATAAAGTCATCTAGTACATCGGTGAGAAAATATTGTTTCAACTTAATTGTTGCCTTGTCCCATTTTTCTGGACCAGCAATTAAAAGCGTTTCTGCTTCCTGTTTTATCCCATCTAAAATCCCCTTGTCCTTTAGAACGATTCCCTCTGAAATCATTCTCGGCAAACATGGACGTGCCCTTTCGCAATCGCTTTTGAAAAAGGCTTGATAGGAGTCTAGGTTATGACAGAATAATTCAATCGGCCATCCTAGCTCGACGAAGGATTCTCTGTATGAAGCTGATAACTTTTTATCAAAGACCACGATATCCAAGTCTGACGTGGCGCTTTCCTGACCTCGCACCACACTGCCAGCAAGTATGGCGCCTTCACACTCAGGAAAATGTCTTTCAATGATTTTCTTTGCAGCTTTCGTTGCAGGTAACCTATGTAGATGATCTACGTTCATCCTTTAAACACCTCTCTTCTCAAAAGCATATCATATAAAAACAATTTTTTAGATAAATTCCCTCCATCTTCCGCCCTCCCATTTCCCTTCTGGCTAATCCAAATGATAAACTATGGGATATATATCCTTTTTGGAGGTTTTAAGGTGAGACAGCTAAAGCGCATTTTAATTGTTATGGGCATTTTACTTTCCTATATTCTGTTTGTAGGTATTTTCTTCACCAATAAAGTTATGTACATTCGTAAAAAGACAAACGAGGAAATCCTGGAACGGGAGAAATTGCTCGGCCACTTTAAGGAAGATGTTTATTTGAAGTTACCTAAACGAGAACTTACCATCCCTTCCCCACTTGGATACAATATTTATGGGGAAATGTTTGATGTACCGGGGTCCACTCGTTATATGATTTTCAGTCACGGTGTCACACAGAACACCCTTAATTCCATTAAATACATGAATATCTTCCTTGAACGAGGATGGAATGTCGTTTTATATGATCATCGCAGACATGGGAAATCCGGTGGGAAGACAACAAGCTATGGCTTTTATGAAAAGCACGATTTAAAAGCCGTCGTAGATTGGGTTCGCGAACATGCAGGAAGTGAAGCAACCATTGGAATACACGGGGAATCCATGGGTGCTGCGACGTTGCTGATGTATGCAGGTGGAATTGAAGATGGTGCTGATTTTTATATCGCTGATTGTCCGTTTTCAGATCTTGAGGAGCAACTGACCTATCGTTTAAAAGCAGATTTCAAAATTCCTAAACAGCTTGTCATGCCGATTGCTAATACTTTTTTACGCATAAGAGATAAGTACTCCATTCGAGATGTTTCACCAATTAATGTTATTGAAAACATCGAGAATCCAGTCTTATTTATCCATAGTGAACCTGACGACTTTATTCCAATAATGATGACTCAGCAACTTTTTGAAAAGAAAAAAGGAAAAAAACAAGTTGTATGTCGCTAGAAACGGAATGCATGCGATGAGCTACACTGAAAATCGCGAGGAATATGAAAAGGCGATTGATGAGTTTTTGGATGAGATTGGTTTTGGCAAGACCGAGTAATTTCTAGGGAGCAACCATAAGAGTGGTTGTTCCTTTTTTTTGTTTAGAATAATTTCCTTATTTAAATTGAATCATAATGATAGGACAGTTTCGAAGGAGTGAAAGGAATGGATGAGCAAATCAAGGAATTGAACGCCTTTTTGGAGGGCGAGTTCATGGGCATTCATGCATATGAACATTATATAAAAAACACACAGGATGAAGCGATTAAAAAAGATTTGCAAACAATCCAACAGAACCATAAGATGCATGCTATTTTTGTAGCAGAAAGAATTCAAAACCTTGGTGGCGAGGCTGTCGATGATGTTGGCCTGGTCGGGGCTTTTCAGGAGAGAGTTCAACAGGTAAAAGGCTACCCGAAGGATTCTCGTGCCATTATTGAAGGTGCTATCCATGGTGAGGAATTCGGGTCAGATATGATGGCAGAGTTTGTGAAGGGTGACCTGGACTTGGAGAGTAGAAATATGGTTCAGTCCATATTGAAGGAGAATCAGCAGCATATTGAATTATTGAGAAAACATTTGAAATAAGAAATGAATGAGGACGGTGCGGTTGCCACTGTCCTCTCTTTTGTTCAGGTGAAAGATCCAACATTCATGAAAGCTACTATAGCCAAAAGACCCAGTAGGTGAATAATCAACCCGGCCACACTGCACACTAGACCCGCTACTGAAATTCCGTGCCCTTTTTCCCCAGTAAGAACTATTTCTTTTTTAGCTACAAAGTAACACACAAGCCCTATAATGGCAAAGATGCTTCCTATTAAAGGCAATAAAATCGACACAATACCAAACACCAAAGATATGATAGCTTTAGTATTTGTTTGTTCAGTCCCTACTTCCCGCTCGTACATATTTCTCCCCCTCTATATTTTGCATATACTTCCATATCTATTACTAAATTTTACTACCTTCCTTTCATATTTACTACTATAATAAAAGAAATATAAACATGAAGGAGTAAATAAGCATGCTTGAATATTTCAACGTAACTATCACCCCGTTTCAATCAGACCGCAGAATAAGCGTTCTCTTACCAAAAGGGTATGAAACCTCGGACAAGCATTATCCTGTTTTGTATATGCACGATGGACAAAACCTCTTTATCGATAGCGAAGCAAGCTTTGGAGTCAGCTGGGGGATTAAGGACTATTTAGAACAGCAGTCAGATCTTGAAATTATTGTGGTCGGCATTGATTGTAACCATGAAGGATTTGAGCGTTTTAACGAATATGCACCATGGGAAAATAAAGAGCTTGGACAAAGGCTTTTTAACGATGAAAAACTTACAGGCGGTAAAGGGAAAGAATATATTGATTATCTAACCTTTGAATTAAAACCTTTAATTGATGAGAAATACCGTACACTTCCGAAAGAAACTGCAATGGCCGGCAGTTCCATGGGCGGACTAATTTCTACTTATGCAGCATGTAAATATCCTCATATATACAAACGAATTGCATCCTTGTCTTCTGCCTATTGGATTAATCAACATGAAATAGAAGCATACATACAAGAAAGTGATTTAAGTGAAGTTGAACGATTTTATTTGGATGTCGGCACAAAGGAAGATACCTCCTTTATCAACCATCAAATTTATATAGATTCTAGTCAAAAAGTGTATGATTTATTAGTGGAGAAAATCGAGAATGTGCGCTTTGATATAGTGGAAGAGGCAGTGCATAACGAAGCTGCATGGCGCAAGAGGCTTCCAGTTATGTTTGATTTTTTATATAAATAATGGAAAAGGACTCACCCCCGAGTGAGTCCTTTCCATTTTCACACCTTAAAACGTTTCATATGTTACAACTTCATCGAGCGGGAAGCGCAATGTTCCATGTGCTTCAGCGGCTGCTTTACCAACAGAGATTAACATAATAGGCACATAACGCTCAGGGATGTTAAATTCTTTTCTGAATGCTACTTTATCAAATCCGCCCATTGGCACTGTGTCATAGCCTTTATCTTTGGCTGCAAGCATCAATTGCATGGATGCTAGTGAAGCGTTCATAACCGCTTCATCACGGGCAAATTGGTCATTTGTATATGCGCCGTGGATTTGGTTCGTTAATATTTCTTTTACCTCAGGAGTCATGAATCCTTTGTTCACCACTTCCCCATACACTCTTTCCGCATTATGGTTTGATTCAAGATCACCTAACACTGCAATAGTTACAGAGCTATCCACTACTTGCTGTTGGTTATAGGCAATTGGTAAAAGCTTTTCTTTCTGACTATCTGATTGAATCACAAGGAACTTCCAATGCTGCAAGTTCCACGAAGATGGTGCAGTAATGGTTGCTTCTAAAATTTCTTGAAGGTCTTTTTGCGGCATATCATATTGTGTATATTTACGTACTGAATGACGTTCTTTCATTGTTTCGATTGCTGATTTAGTAGTTGTGTTATTCATGAAGAAATCTCTCCTTCTTCTTGTTGATATTAATTACTTTTTATTTTTAACACAGTAATATCTCAATGTCAAAATGTATGCATTCGAGATAACTGGAAGTTTCAGCTACCATTAGCAAGTTATGGAATGACTTCAATCATTTAATATTTTCCCCCGTTCAACAAAAAAACTCCATTCCAAAATTAGAGAATGGAGTTAACAATTATTTTAATACTGCAATGACATATAAACACCCATCTATTCCTGATAATGATCCGTGTACTGTTTCTTTTGGTAAGTAAATCCTGTCCCCTTCCTGACAAGTAATAAGTTCTCCTCCTACTTCCATAGAGATACTCCCCTTAAGGATATGTAGGACTTCATTTGTTGGGTGCGTATGAGTGGGATGGGCTTTAAACGGTTCATCCTTCTGTACTTCCACATATCCTGTTCCCTTGAGTGGTAACAGCTCCAAGGTTACTTTTTCAAGGCTGCCTCCTACCCCTCTTTCTACGCGAAATTCTTTAAAATCTGATGGGAATGCATAAGTGACCCCTGACGTATTGTTTTTCTCTTTCTCCAACGACGCGTGAAACGGGCATTTTGATGTTTCTAAGTTATTATCATCCATTAAGAAATACTGCCTCCATTCTCTTGTTTCAGTTTTACCATACCAGTTAAGCGAAGGATGTGGTGAAACACGGTCATATACTTCTAAGCGGTCCCTGACCGTCTTTTGAAACAGCTTTCCGAGGTGGGTGTCACCGCTTATGCCGTCAAACACCCATCTCGGCTGGAAAGTTATCATAAACGTTGTCGCTTTCCTGCTTGCTCGTTTTTCATGTACAGGAGTGTTGCAAACAACAAATATTGGTTCATCATGAAAGGAGAATTCCCATAGATAATGATCTGGATCTGCAGGAATCTCTTCCGGCCAATCCTTTTCATCTAATTGATGGAGGCGTTGAAGGATATTCCAAAATTGTTTTTCATACTGTTCTAAGGTTTTTTTCTCTTCCGGCTTAAAGAATGCAACAAACGATGTATTCTTCCCGAGTTCCCTCCCTTCTTCTAGATATAATTTTAATGCTTCTGCCAAGTCCTCCATCGCATTTTCGCTTGTTGGACTTTCAATAAAAGCAAACCGGAGTGAGCCCTGCTTGAACCCTTCTACACCAAATACACATGGAAACGGCCGGGTTTCAGATAACATATCTTTTGAGAATGAAGAGAAAACTTGTCTCCCCCATGGAGGAACATTTTTTAATGAATAAAGTGCTTCCAGATCCAATTGCTGCATCCATTCTCCCCCTTTAGCTAAGCAAAGTACTAATTATAAATACGAACAAATCTCTCCATCTATGCATGAAATTGCTTTTCTTCAACATATAAATTTATGGACAAGTCTTGTTGTAAGGAGTAATTAACATGGAAGTAATATGGACCATCCTGCACTTTATGGTACTTGGTATTAGCTTGGCTGCTCCGGTTGGGCCAATTAATTTAGAAATGATCAAACGTGGAATTTCATCAGGTTTTTTTGCTTCCTGGCTAGTGGGATTAGGTGGTATGACTGCTGATATTATATTTTTATTGATTATCTTAATTGGCTTGGCACCTTATCTCCAAATCGAATGGGTGGAATTATGTATGTATGGAATTGGCGGCGGGTTATTGCTATACCTCGGTATCACCACTATCTATGGGTCATTCACCAAAAGGAAGATTCTAGAACTTGGACAACCTATTCAGAGGAATTCATTCCTTGTCGGCTTTAGTATCGCTGCGTTTAATCCCATTAATTTTGTTTTCTGGTTTGGAATTTTCGGTTCTTCCATTCAATCTCTTTCTGAAAAAAGCTGGATCATTGCTTTGGTCGGTTGCCTCTCCTTGTTACTTGGAATCTTCCTTTGGAACTTAAATATTGCCTTTACGGTACACTTTGCACGTGCTTTTATCAAAGAAAAAATTCTTAAAGCAGTTAATCTTGCGGCAGGGATATTTTTAACCGTTTCTGCTTTTCCATTTTTGTCAAAGTTTCTGAACCTGATTTTATAAAAATAGTAATGTTGGGTCATTTGAGTGAAGAATTGGTTTTTGGGATCTCTGTTGGATTTGGTTTTACGGCGGATTATTGGGAGATGCGGTATTTCATGCATATGTTTGAGGGGTTCGACCGTTTGGAGGAGACCTTCTGCATTTTGGGCTTATGTTCTACCCTTTTGTGCGGACCTTCTACAGTTCCCAGGCTACCTTCTACATTTCCCAAGTCAACTTCGACAATTAAAGTATTTCAACACAAAAAAACACTCCCCGCTCTAAGATCTTAAAGCAGGAGAGTGTGTATTTCAGTATTTTGCATTTAATCATTTTTTTATAATAACAGTTTACGTTCTATGTACTCGCGATATATGCGTTTTCCTTAAACAGCAGTTGACCTTCTGGAAGATCACACATTTTAAAAGCCACTGAGTATCTGCGTTCCAATCCCTCTTTAAATTCACCATACAGTTCCTCTGATATAGAAGACTGCCAGGCAAAACGGTAATGTAATACTGTGTTATGTTCCAGTTTTTCCAAAGGATTCAATGCCATACCCATTTTAGTTGAACTTGCATTCGATTGAGCAGCTAAATTAAGTAAAAACACTTCCAGAATTTTAACTTCTCTGTCATTTAAATCATGATTATTCATTTTTACTTTTACATCTACCATTGCAATACTAATAGCGAATTCCACCTTACTACTAAAAATTTTGTTGCTATAATTAATTCGCTAAGTCGCTCAATAACACCTCCCTATTATTTCTAAATTTTATAATTTTTTTCATCATAAAAACACAATTAGGATCTTCTTCGTAATCAGCAAACGGCTCACAATAGTCAAATCCAAAACTTTTATAGAGTTTCTGCGCAGGAAAAAATGCTTCCATTGAACCCGTTTCAAGATACAGTTCCTGATAGCCACGTTCTTTACCCGCTTGAATAATGGATTGAAGGATCATGGCCCCTATACCTTTTCTTAAATGAGAAGATGAGGTCCTCATGGATTTCACCTCACCACTCTTAGAATCCAACTCCTTAATCGCCCCACAACCAACAACCTCTTCCCCATCCCACACACTCCAAAAAGTAACATCCGGTTTTCGCAAAGCATCAAGGTCTAAATAATGGTTGCTTTCTGGCGGAGAAAGCAGATTTAAATTTCTCATATGCTCTTCTACAAAGGCTATGACGCATGGATGTGTAACATCATCGATCTTGATTTTCATTTTTATCGCTCCTTTATAATAGTTACAGCATGGTTTGGAAACTTTAACGCAATAGACGCACCTGAAGAGAACATGACTTCGAAAGATAGAGTGACTGAATCGACAGAAAGAAACTCTTCATATAACCATATATCGATATCACGATTCATCATAGATTTCTCGTTACTATAGTTTTTATGATGATACTCAAAGGAAGATACATCACTAAATCGTAATTCTTTAGCGCTCAATCCCTCATCATTGCTCAAAGTTAATTTCAAACTCATTTTCCGCAGGCTTTCATGCTCTAATTCAAAACTTAGTAGATGATAATCATGAAATCCCCACCCGTTAAAATGCTGATAGACATCGTTTGACACCTTATTAGCTATAGACTTGTAGGATGTCCTGTATTCTAAGACATTCTTATTCCATTGCTCCTGAATTTGCTCTTCTTCTATTAAGCTCATACTCTCATCGCTTTGAGCAAGAAATAATTCATATGTAAAATATCTCACTTTTTCTTCCCCTTTTCACCCGTGACTCACACCTCATTTTAGCATTAAATTCCAATATCAGACCACAAAAAAAGAGAACCCAAAAAGGATTCATCTTACACTTTTTTAACAAATTCTGTCTTTAACTGCATAGCTCCAAATCCTTCGATTTTACAATCAATATCATGATCTCCATCAACTAGACGGATATTTTTCACTTTTGTTCCCTGTTTCACCACCGAAGAACTACCTTTTACTTTTAGGTCCTTTATGACTGTGACCGTATCTCCGTCATTAAGGATATTTCCATTTGCATCCTTGTACGCTTTTTCTTCTTCAATTCCCTCCGAACCTGGTGTCCATTCGTAAGCACATTCCGGGCAGACTAGTTGGTTTCCATCTTCATATGTATATTCAGAATTACATTTTGGACAGTTTGGTAATGTTGACATTTATAGGGTTCCTCCATTTACGTTCAATTTTCCGCTCTTTTAAGAATAGCATAATTTATTCTTTAAATTAATCATACATTTTTTCCCTTTATTGCTAATTTACATGATATAATTCTTTAAAATTCATTTCCGGGGTGAAACCATGATAAACCAGAAATCAGAAGTTAAAATGTTTCCTACTAATCTAATGAAACAAAAAGCCACCACTACTAAACTTGCAATCATTCTTCCTGGAGCCGGCTACACGTCTCAAGGTCCTTTGTTGCATTTTTCTTCAGGGCACTATTTCAATCAGGGATTTGATGTCCTTCAAGTCAATTATCGGTTTAGCGAATCGGAACTTAACCCTTTTGATTCAGAAGGCTTTGTTGCTAATGTTTTACATACCTTGGAAGAAACCCTGAAAGAAACAGCTTATGGCCAATGTTTTATTGTTGCAAAATCAATAGGGACCATTGCATTGGCAAATCTATTAAAACACCCAACCTTCCATAATGCTTCTGCAATTTGGCTGACTCCACTGCTGCACCGGGATGATGTGTATCAGGCTATGTTACAATATGAAAATAACTCTTTCTGTATTATTGGAGATAAGGATTTTTGCTATCGTGAAGAACGATTTGCAAACCTAAAATCTAATCCATCTTTAAAAACATTACTTATTCCAAATGGTGATCATAGTCTTGAAAATAAAGAGGATGTGCTAGGTTCTATTGATATGCTTAAGAATGTTATAGACGGTGTTATCCAATTTTCAAACTAAACACATTACAGTACAAGGCGCTTCTTGTACTGTTTTTTTGATGTATTTTGTAAAGTATCATTGACACTATGTTAATAATACTTTACATTAAGTATATTAAAGTTAACACAAAGGAGAACCATATGCTGTGTAATCGGGTGAAGGAATTAAGGGCTAGACACGGCTTTTCTCAATCTGATTTGGGTAGCTTGGTCGGCGTAACTAGGCAAACAATCGGTTTTATTGAAAAAGGAGAATTTTCGCCGTCCATCGCTTTGTCTTTAAGGCTTGCCAAGCATTTGAAAGTAAAAGTGGATGAGTTATTTTGGTTAGAAGGAGAGGATGAGGAAAATGAATAAAGATTTACGGATTCAGCTTCCACTATGGACAATCGCATTTTGTATTCTTTTGATGCCATTGACATTTAGTCTGGTCCAGTTAATTGATTTAATGATACATAATTTTGATGCCTTTTTCGTTGTAAACGGCACAGGAACCTCCTTAAATTGGGGGCTAATGTCCATTCAACTCTTTATGGTTAGTATCTTGTTACTTCTCTCTTTCAATATTTTATTTTATCGTAGATATAGAAAACATAATAAGGAGAATCCTAGTGAAAAATTGTACTTCTTTGTTTTTTATCAACCTGGTGAGATCCTTGAAGATGATGAAATGCTTCAACAAGTATCGAAAAATGCAACAAAAAAGGTATACATACTTTTTGCAAATGCACTTCCGATACTTGCCTTTCTGATGGTTATCCCTCTTCACCGATCTGTATTCATTATGGCGATCTTGCTTGTTATTATCTTTCAGAACCTTCTTTTTTTACAATGAAATCAATCAATACTACTCTGGCAATTATACATTCGGCAATAAAGGTAAAAAGACAGATCAAGAACTCTCGAAAGTGAATAAAAGAGTTGTTCGAGGGATTGCGATTGTATGTCTCATCCTTGCAGTACTTACTGTTGGAAGGCTTGCTCAAATCCATTATCATGCACAAAGTATACCTTCTGAGATGGAAGCATGTATGGAAGAAGGGGGAACTGCCGTTATAGAAAAAAGCAGTTTATGGAGTCTAACAAAATTCACATGCGAATAGGCATTGCTACCCGCAATGCCTTATTTTCTTTCCAATATATTTTTGATTTGATCCGTATACATTCTATCTAAACTTTCCGTTGTGTAATGGAAATTGTCCATGCTTGATTCTTTAGTAATCCCCATATCTACTAGGCGTGCATCAAGTTTATTCAGAACAAAAGTTGGATGATCATTCTCTTCATCATACCCGCTGGCTTCATCATTCAAATCTATTATTTTCCCATTCATTAACTGGATTTTGTAATAGAAATCACCTCTATTGTGTGTAAAAGGAAAATAATATCTATTACCACGAACGCCAGCCTCTATTTTAACAATGTCCTTAAAGTCATACTCCTCGCCTTGAGGATGCAGGAATGAATGGTCAATGATTTTCTCCTCCGTTACCACAGTGACTGAGGTAAAGATAATATAGAAGCCTATAATGTTAAGTATAATAAAAGCTGTCCATATATTTTTTCGCTTTTTGGTGGCTGAAACCTTCCCCCTATTTTTCTTAAAGAAAAAATAAAAGAATACTAGAAATAAATAAAAGACTATAACAATAATAAATCTAGAGTATGGATATTTGAACACCCATAACACATAGTCATTAGGTACAAACAATGTGTATTGAAGGTATCCTATTAATAAAAATATGAAAAAACTTAAAATAAGAACCAATATAGATCCTAATATGTAAACTAAAACTCGACCTGCTACTTTCAATATCATTCCCCCATTCTAAAAAAATAAATAATCAACCAATAAAGGAATCAATAAAATTAGCAAACCCCTGAATCCCCCTATGAAACTGAAAAGATCCTGCCACAATAATACATGACATTCCAATTCCGCTGATTAACCCCGTAAAGGATCGAAGGAAATTGTTACTCACCCTCCACCCTCGTAACTGTGTATATCCATCCACTACCATTGGAACGTTTAAAAGAACACCTATTACTAACAATCTCAAAAATGAGACGTCTGCTGCTAGCCATAGTAAGGGAACTACAGTAAGGTAACCCAGCAATATGGACATACATCTGTAGCACATAGGGAATTGTCTGCCCCCTATGACAAGTGAACGATCTTTTCTTTTATGGCAGGGAAAGAAACGCAAAGTGATAACTGCATGAATGTATTCATTCATTTTTCATTCCCCTTAACTAAATGGATTGCAGTCACAGTCTGTGCAATCCAATCCACTTGATTTCCCTGAAGACCTAGGAAGTGGAATATCACAATAGAGACAGTCCCAAACCCCACCACTTTTCTTTTTCTTATCTCGTCTTTTCATATAATAATGAATGCTCGCAAACAGTCCGATTATACTTAGTACAAGAAAAATGATACTAGCAATCAGCTCTCCTGTTGAACTGGCTACAACAATGCCATAAATACTACCAATTGTAGTAATGCTTAATAAAGCCCATAAAATAAAAATCATCTGCAACCCTCTTTTTGTTTTTAGTTGAACTCCACTCCATACAATTCTTTCCTCATCCTGAAAATCCTGCTTCTATTTGTCGAATATGTATCTTTTTTCCTATTATTTTAGTTCGTACTCCAAGTCCTTCCGCTCATTTTTTTGAAAATCTATTCTGAAAGCGTTCCCTTTTCAGATAGAATAGATGGGGAGATATCTCCTAATTTATTCAAAAGGAGTGTTGAAATGAGAAGGTTGGTGATTTTATTGTTAGTAGCTTTGCTAGTTGTACCAATATCCGTAAATGCCGGGACCATTGGTGGGAAAGACAATCCTGGTGGTGTGCCAGGTCAGTGGTATGTAGGTGATACACCAAGTAATGTCGATCCAAACAAACCGGTTCTTGTATTTGTTCACGGAATTAACAGCTCATCAAAGACTTGGTGGGAAAACAATAATATGTATCAAACAGCCTTGAATAACGGATATGAAACGGCGTTTATTGATGTTCATCCCGATAAGAATATGTGGGACAATGGTGCCATCATCAATAGTCGGATCCGTGATATATCCGATCATTTCAACCAAAAGAAGATAGTGATAGTTGCGCATAGCAAAGGCGGCATTGATGCTCAAAACGCCCTTGTTCACTATGGAGCGCATCCTTATGTTTCTAACCTCATCACTCTGTCCACCCCGCATTACGGCTCACAGCTAGCAGACCTTGCTTACAGTGGCTGGGCAAGCTGGCTTGCAAGTATTCTTGGAAGTAAAAATGTTGCAACCTACTCGCTTCAGACCGGTTATATGAACAGTTACCGACCTCAAATGGATAATCACGCTAATAGAAATAGAAATAAAATTTATACCCTGGCAGGAACTAGTTGGGGCGGTTTCGGATCTGCTCTTTACTGGGGTGGATTATACTTAAGTTCTTATGGTTCTAATGATGGTGCGGTTATCGTCAATAACTCCCGTTTAACCTATAGTACACAAGTTAGAGTAAGCAACTGGAACCATACCACAGTCCGTGAAGGCGGTACCTTCCAATACTTCCGTCCTTACTTAACAACTACTCAAACAGCCGGTTTCGCACTTGGCGAGGCAGCTGCAACCGTCGAACCAATGGAACAGGAGCCAATCAACATCAGTGCGCTTCACCGTGGCGGACAGTTCCAGAAAGATGTGAAACAAACCTTTACAGTGGAAGAAAATGTACAAAAAATTGACCTAGACTGGCTGAGCGACAAGCAGACGAAAGATATTGAGGTGATTAGTCCGTCTGGAAAGGTGTATACGAACTTTGTCCATTCCATCAATCAGGAAATTTTCAAAGGCGGACACCATCACTCTTTCCAAATCGCCTCCCCAGAACAAGGACAATGGACCGTAAAAGCTAAGAAAGATAAAGCAGCCTACTTGATGACGGTTGGCTTCCATACTGACCTTAATGAGGAAGTAGTACTAGAAGATTCTACATTTGAACTGAAGAATAAAGGGCAAAAAGTGAAAAATATTAATGTAGATGTCAAAATCAATAAAGATGGAAAGGCTAAAGCAAACTTCGGGATGAAGGTTGCCAATAAACGGGAAGGTTGACGTGGACTTTAAAGAGGAAGGTGTTTACACTATCACGCTTGATGTGAAAGGTACCACAAAAGACGGAAATCCATTTGAACGAACGATCGTGAAATCGGTTTATGTAGATAAGAGCGGGAATAGATATTGATTTGACAAAGTGCTCTCCTTCATGGGAGAGCACTTTTTACATTAGTCTAGTTGTACTTTTCGAAAATGATGGAAGACTGCTAGACCAATTAGTAAGGTTCCGATCAATAATTGTGACATCATGAAAACTTTTGCACCAGAGGTCGGGGAACCGGATAATAATCCCGCTCCAGCAAGTAAAATAACGCCAAGAATACTCATAAATATATTTTGCTTTATTCCGGGCTGGAGCAATTTCTGACCAATTGCAAATACCATATAAATAAAACTTACCATCATGATTATTGGAAAAATCGGCTTGAATTTAATAGAGTACACAAAGTAATCTAGTTGAGATATATTTTCCCTCTCCACTTCCCCCTCATGTATCCAACCGGTAAATACTGCAGTGTGTTTCCATTCAAACGAATTATCCATCAACTCGCTCCCTTCATACCAAGAAGCAAAAGTCGCGATACAGAAAAACATTATTGCCAAACCAAACGGAATGGTTTTTTTATAACTCATAAACATCCCCCCTTTTTTCAAATGTACCTATTGAAATAAACGAATCTGATAAGGAAAAAGTTTCAATCGAGCTGTTTAATTATTTTTACGATAGGGAACTACTACAACATTGAGGAGGTTCACCTATGAAGAAAACAATCATCTATGCTGCCGCCTTAATTGTGGTTGCTCTTATTGGAGCAGGTTTTTATAGTGGCTATCAGAACAATAAGGAAACAACTAATTCGGATCAATCACCTAAAACGATGTTCACCCTTGGTGACTCATTAACCTACGGGGTTGGTGACAAGTCCGGTGAAGGATATGTAGAAAACTTAGAGAAACTGATTCAGGATGAAAAAGGCGCAAATGTAAAAGTGAAGAACTACGGTATTCCCGGGCAAGAGTCTGACGGTGTCGTAAAGCAAGTGAAGCTAACCAACATTCAGAAGGACATCCGCAACGCTGATTATATTATTCTCTTTATTGGCACCAATGATCTCATTCAAAGCAATGGCGGTGACTTAAAAGGAATCAATGAAAAGGTAATTAAAGAAGGCGCTTTGGAATACGAGAAGAATGTTAAAGAAATTCTTAAGACAATCCGTCAAGAGAACAAAGACGTTCCGATATTATTTCTTGGGCTATACAATTCTTATCCTGATTCGACGGAACATGAAGATATCATTATCGAGTGGAATGAAAACAGCCAGAAGATGGTCGATGAATTTAATCGAATTAAATTTATTTCCACCAATGATCTTTTTAAGGAAAAGTCAAAGGAGTATTTCAGTGATTCCTTGCATCCTAATGAAAAAGGATATGATTTGATTACAAAAAAGATTATTGATGAATATGATTTTTAAGTATGAGAACGCTCAGGGTTGAGCGTTTTTTTCATTAGTGCTCAATTAGCCTAAATAATCCGCCACATATTCAATAATGAAGTTGTCCGCTTCAAGAACTAATTGATTTAACAGGTGAAGATGCCCCACCCCATTTATGACTAATAAACGATCATTATCGCAAGCTAGACTTTTTATGTTTTTATAAATTAGTAAATTACGATAATACCAATAATTCGCGACCCACTTAGCACCAATTAGATTGTCATTATCTCCTATCATAGCTATATCCATATATAATTGATGATTTTTTCTCACTTGATGAGGTTCATTCAAAAATATGAGATATTCCTTAATAGTTAAGGTCTGAGACTTTTCATTGGCTTCTGCTATTATTTTTTCTAAATCATTGAATATTTTCTTCGATCTTTCTGTTTCTTGCCTTTGCATGTATGTAAATATATCTGGAACCCCTTCTTCTTCGTTCCAATCTACTGCAAAAATGTTTGCATGTCCTAACTCTTTTGCTAACCGAAATCCGATTTGATGTCGTTCATTAGCCGATAATTTAAGTTTTCCAGCTAAGTAATCTTGATACTGATCTGTTAATTTAGAGTGGTACTTTAACGGATACTCCAATACTATTTTTGTAGGGGAATATTCTTTTAGACTTGTTATAATTTTGCCTATCTCCAGTTGTTTCCGTTGAGAGAAGATTTCCAACTCATCCGTTTTTGCATAGTCCTGAACAGTAGTCTTTTCAAAGTGATCGGTTCCTAATATCATGATTGAAGGTTTATTCACCATATACTTGCTCCTCTACATTTCTTAGTTGCACTTAATAATTGTGATCATTATCCATGATTTAGTTCAAAGTGCTCTTCCTGCAACTTAATTAAGGAAATATTTTCGTAAAGTTCCTGTATCTTTAACACCAAACTCTCCACCCCAAATATCTCCGTAAAGGTATGGCTCCCAACCAGTAGATTTATATCTGCAAATTGAGCATACTGAATAGTATATAAACTTGCCTCTCCAGTTATGTAGGTATCGCAGCCCTTATCCAAGGCGAATTTTATATGGTCAGTGGAATGACCTGCACCTGTCAGTACGCCTACTTTCTTTACCTTTTTCTTCATGGTTTTTCCACGCTCTTATAGGCTCTTTCAATTCAGTTCTCATAGTCTCTACTAGGGTCTCGAATTTTTCACCTTCGTTAAACTCGCCTATACCAGGTAAACTAGAGTTCCTGTACTCTGAAAAACGTATGATGTTATCAATACCAATCTTATTCATCAATGACGTGCACGTACCAAATTCACTATAATCCAATGGACCATGTATCCAGAAATGATTGATGCTATATTCTTTTAACCTCTTAATACATTCCTCTTTTAATCCATATATAAAGTCCCATGCGTCATGGTGAGTTATGATTAAATCGACCTTTGCGGATTTTGCCTGTTCAATCACTTCGATAGAAAGGTTGGTTGAGTATCCAATTGTCTTTATTAAAGTATTGGAGGTATTGGTGAATCCGTAATCGTCATCAAACTCCTCCAATAACTCTCTAGGAAAAAGCTCATGGATTATAGTTTTAAATTGTGTGATGTCCATAAAATCCCCCCTCTGCATATGCCAATTATTTCAAATTATAGTCATGAACTCAATACTTAAATTTTCTATTCATTTAGTCTAGTCTTATTGAGGTTTTCATATTGGTAATGAGGACCTCTCTCCTCCTGATTTCTCGTCACTGAGGTCTTCATAACGGCGATGAGGACCTTTCTCCTCCTAATTCCTCGTCACTGAAGTCTTCATAACCGCAATGAGGACCTCTCTCCTCCTAATTCTTCCTCACTGAAGTCTTCATAACCGCAATGAGGACCTCTCTCCTCCTAATTCTTCCTCACTGAAGTCTTCATAACGGCGATGAGGACCTTTCTCCTCCTAATTTCTAGTCACTGAGGTCTTCATAACGGCGATCTAGAATTACTTTGAAGACTAACCGCTATTAAACAATAAAAATTTTAAAAACAGGCTTCATTCGTAATAGAATAAAACCTGCCACGATCATTATTTTAAATTTCCAACTCACGTATCATCTTTTTCCTCGAATAAAAGTAATAAACCGTCTGTATCAGTAAGTAAACTCCAGAGATTCTTGCAAAATGAACAAGAAATTGTGGATTCTCCATGGTCCCACCTACATCTTGGGCAAAGGAAATAATATAAACAAATGCCAAGCTGCAACCGAGTAGCGGAGCAAAGAAGAACAGCACACTCATCTCCTTTGAAACAAGCTTCTTTATTTCTCTTTTCGTGATCCCAATTTTAAATAGCTTTTTATACTTGGCCTTCTCCTCTTCCGTGTTGGAGAATATGTTTAGGTACAAAAGGATGAAAGAACCAAAGAAGAAAAGAATGCTGATAAAGGTGGTGACAAAGAACATGATTCTAGATGAATTTTTGATATAGTTGTAGTTTATCACTTTAGATGTTGGCTGAAGAAAATACTCTTCCTCTTCCTCACTATAGCTTAGACGGTCACTTTGGTAAGGCGGAGTAGTGTTGTTATATTGCTCTAATCTATTCTTCAACTCATTTATCACTATTTCACTAGCTTTCCAATCTTGAAAATTCAAGATGTGTACCTTCATCTTATCTCCGGTTAGTGCATTGTTTATTTCCACAAACTCCTCATCACTGATAACTAAAATGGAAGTTGGAACGATTCTTGTTCGATTAATTATTTGATCGATAATGGTTTCTTTTAATGTGTACTCTAACTTCCTACCTTCACCGTTAAAAGAAAGCCCATGTTCATAAGTGCTATCTGGAAGGGCATATTTAGGGATATCATTTATTAGATAGATATATTCTTTACTATTTAAATTTTCCTCTCTCCCCGCAATTCGATTAAAATCTGATAAACCTATAAACACATATTCATAATAAGCTTCTTCCCAATAAGGATCACTCTCATAGTAAGCAAACAATTTTACCGATTCGTGTTCTATAAGAGGATTTTCTGCCTTATCCACAATAGAATACAATTCTTCCGAGGATATATTATTTTTCGTCTCTGTTTCAATGAAAGTTAGGTCATTAGGATTGTCATCCATCACCTGCTGCTCTCCCATAGAATTGATAATCAATATGGTCGTGCTGTAAAAGATGGTGACCATGCTCATAATTGTCACAAGCAGCATGATGGCCGTAAGCTGTTTGAATTTATATTCAAGACTACTTAAAGGAAGGAGCTCGCTATAATAATAGGGTTTATGCTTCCTTGCTAACTTCATAAAGAAACTCATTCCTTGAGACAGGGCCACATAAAGGCCCATTAATATGCCTAAGGTACTCATAAGTAGGTATGCACTAGCATCACCTGCCATAGATGGGTTGGAAAATGTACTATAAAGTAGCACGGCACTTCCGATTACCATTATTACTCCCAGTAGACCAAACGCCGGACTTCGATGCTTGATTGCGTCTGCCACTCGATCACTTTTCATAGTTTGTGATACCGTTTTTGTTAGTGTCAGGTAGAGCGTGATGAGAACGGAAATAAGGAAGATACCAAGGTATGCGCCGATGGAATAAATAAACATTTCCAGCGAAAGATTAAATGGAATATCGCCTAATCCGGTTACTTTTATGAAAAGCAAAAAAATTAATCGAGAAAACACCATCCCAGACACAATTCCCAGTAACGATGGAAGCAGTGGCAATTAAAGCATTTTCTAATAATAAGAGCCTGGCGATATCCCTTTTCGACATCCCTAGTGTCATCAAAAGGCCAAATTCTTTCTTCCGTCGCCGTGTAAAAATCCGATGGGCATAGGTAATGAAAAATACGGTAAACAATACGAGTCCTACACCAGGTATCGTGAGTATATCTCTTATACCTTCAACTACTTTAACCTCCTCAATCGCTTCATTAAAATAAATGGTAGAATACATAAAAAAGAACAACACCGCAAAACTGTTACACAAATAATAAAATAAGTATTTGCCCCTGTTTCCTTTCGCCATCTTCCAAACGAGTTGATTAAATATCACGGCTCCTTCCTCCCAATACGGCAAGATTGTCCATGATTTGGTTTAAAAACTCTTTTCTGTCTCCTTTTCTTACTATATAGGAATCTATCTTTCCGTCTTTGATAAAGACAACCTTTCGGCAATAGCTTGCGGCGAATACATCATGCGTTACCACAACGACTGTCGTTTGTAGTTCGGCAACTATCTTTTCGAAGCACTCCATAATAACCGTGGAAGATTTGGAATCCAAGTTGCCGGTGGGTTCATCTGCGAAAATAATGGCGGGGTCGTTCACTAAAGCGCGACTAACGGCAGTCCTTTGTTGCTGACCACCGGAAATGTTAAACGGATATTTATCCATTATGGTGTCTATACCAAACAACTCCGACAATCCCTTAACCTTTTTCTCCATTTCCGTCACTGATTTCTTTTCCAACACCATCGGAACAAGCATGTTTTCCTTTACTGTCAGACTATCTAGCAAATTGAACTCTTGGAAAACAAAGCCGAGTTGTTTTCTTCTGAATAGGGCTAACTCATCTCCGTTCATTTCACCAATTTCTTTTCCTGCTATATGTACTTCTCCTGATGTTGGGGAGTCTATTCCACTCATCATATGAAGCAGGGTCGTTTTCCCGCTTCCGGACGGACCCATGATGGCGATGAATTCTCCCTTATTTATGGAGAGGTTTACGCCATCGACTGCTGTTGTCGCCCCTTCCACACCGGCATCTCCATATATTTTCACTAATTTCCTAGCTTCTAAAATGGTTTCCCCCATAATAATTCCTCCTAAAGCAAATTGGGATGTAAGCTAATCCCTTTCTCTATCTTGATTTTACTGAGTTTGTGAAACTTCTACCATGGAACAATACGAAAAATACCTTACACTTTTGAAAGGTATCGAATCGTGACGGTTGTACCTTTTGATACTTCCGATTTTATTGTAATCTGGTGGTTCAACCGGTCTGCAATTCTCTTGCAAAGGTAAAGCCCAATACCCGATGAGTTCTGATAGTCCCTTCCGTTTTCACCAGTAAAAAATGCCTCAAACACTCTTTCCAAATCATATGGCGGGATACCGACCCCTTCATCTGTAATAGAAAGAATGGTAACCTCTTCTTCTTGTTTTACATGAAATCTTATCTTTTTGCTTCCGTCTTTTCCGCTACAGTATTTAATGGCATTGGAAATGATTTGATCAAGCATGGTTTCATTCCATTTCTGGTCAGTAATAATGAAAGCAGCTTCTTCCTCACTATCCAGAACGGGGAAAGCAGATTGATAGATAAACTCACTTTTACGGTTATTGATCAATTTTCGTAATGCTGAGTTAAGGTCCATTGATTTTATATCCAAATCATTCTCAAAGCTGTCCATTCGAATCATGGTCAATCCTTGTTCAATGGCTGTATGTAATCGCTTATTTTCACCGTGTAATTTTCCTATGGCTTCTGAACTACTTTGTAACTTCTTTTCATTCTGAATAATTAAATCCGTCACAGATACTGGAGTCTTCAGGTGGTGCATCCAGTGGGATAAAAAATAAAGCCTTTCCTTATTCTTTTCGTTTTGCTCATTCTTTTCTCTGTAATGTTCCTGGTTTAGTTTCTTAATCCACTGATAAAATGCTTTTTGTTCTTCTGTGTATATTTTAAATTCAGCATGCTGATTTTCTATCGCTCCATTTACCTGGTAATAGCGGTACCCATCAATGAGAAGGTAAACAAACAGAAGAAAAAAACCTATGGATAAAGGATATAGAATTTCCGTATTGGCAGGCTCACTCAAATGAAAAAAGGTGATGACAGAAGCCATATTAAATAGATAGAACGAAATGAGTAGACCTCTATCTTTGAAAAATCTCTTTAGTATCCTCTTACCCATTTGTTTTACCTAACCGAGACGGAACACTCAGCATATACCCCACGCCTCTCTTACTTGTAATGACATTTCGAAGTCCAAGTGAAGATAGCTTTTGTTTGATTCGCGTCATATTAACCGTCAATGTGTTGTCATCAACAAAGTTTAACGAATCCCAGACGGCTTCTATCAGAGTTTCTCTAGGAATATAAGTATTGTGTTGTTCTATTAATTTTTTCAACAATATGTATTCATTTTTACTCAGTTCTTCTCTGTTCCCTTCAAATTGGACGACAAGAGTTTGACTATCGAGTTTCAAGCCCTCAGTAGATATTTCACCTGTAACTCTTGATGCATATTCCCCGTACACCCGTCTTATCGTCGCCTTTACTTTTGTATGTAGTAATTCAAATGTAAAGGGCTTTGTGATGTAATCGTCCGCACCTAGTTCCATTGCCATAATTTGATCCATCTCCGTACTTCTTGCAGAAATGATAATGATTGGCACAGTCGATTGTTGGCGGATGCTTCTGCACAAAAAATAGCCGTCATAGTATGGTAGATTTATATCTAATAAAATGAGGTCCGGCTGGACTTCAGTGAAGCTCTCTATAATATACTGGAAATCTTTAGGATAATGTATCTTATAGCTATATCTCTCCAGATGATTTCCTACAAGCTCGCTTAACTGCCTATCATCTTCAATAAGCATGATTTTATGCATATTTCATAATCCCCTTTTATTTTGCTATAGCTGTTTATCTATATTTTACCATAGAAAATATCAGCGGCTCGTTCTATAAAGAATCTACAATTCTTTCCATTGGGAAAATGAATACTTTTTTCTATTATAATCCTAGTCTTTTATTCTGAATTTTCCCAATATAAATTCTTTCTTTAATATGCTAAATTATTCTTGTGTTACCAATTGAGAGGAGATGAGCATGAGGATGAAAAAGAATCCATCAAAGAAAGTATTTTTATCCGTTTTATCAGCAGCAACTATTCTATCTACTGTTGCGCTAAGCAGTCCATCAACAGGGGGAGCTAGCAGCTTTGAACTAGATTTTAAGGGAGTCAGCAAGATAACAGAGATGAAGTCGGTTTCCAAAAACGGCAAAACTGGGGAAGCTTCTTTTCTAGCAGAAACAGAAAATGTAAAAATTCCTAAAGGACTTCAAAAGAAGCTTGAAGTGGTGCCGAAAGATAATAGTCTATATATTGTTCAATTTGATGGCCCTATTTTAGAAGAAACGAAAAAAGAGTTGGAGTCCACCGGGGCAACTATTGTAGATTACATACCAGACTATGCTTACATTGTGGAATACAAAGGTGATGTTGCAAAAGCCACAAACGGGATCGCTCATTTAGAATCCGTAGAGCCATATCTGCCGCTTTATAAGGTAGATCCTCTACTATTCACTAAAGGTGCTTCTGCGCTAGTAAAAGCTGTGGCACTTGACGCAAAACAAAACAATAAAGAAATCAGCTTTAAAGGGATAGACGAAATTGTCGAATATGCTGCCAACAATAATGTTCTTTACATCTCCCCTAAACCGGAATATAAAGTGATGAATGATGTGGCTAGAGGAATCGTAAAAGCCGATGTAGCGCAGAGCAGCTACGGATTATATGGACAAGGGCAAACAGTCGCTGTAGCAGACACAGGCCTTGATACTGGACGCAACGACAGCTCCATGCACGAAGCTTTCCGTGGAAAAATCACCGCTTTATATGCATTAGGTAGATCCAATAATTCCAACGACCCGAATGGTCACGGAACGCACGTTGCCGGATCTGTTCTTGGAAACGGAACAAGCAATAAAGGAATGGCACCGCAAGCAAATCTAGTATTCCAGTCCATCATGGATAGCAGCGGCGGATTAGGCGGCCTTCCATCCAACCTGAGTACATTGTTCAGCCAAGCTTATACTGCTGGAGCCCGGATCCACACTAACTCATGGGGGGCTGCGGTAAATGGCGCTTATACGACAGATTCCAGAAATGTCGATGACTATGTTCGTAAAAATGACATGGCAGTTCTTTTTGCAGCTGGAAATGAAGGACCAAACAGCGGGACTATCAGTGCACCGGGAACTGCGAAAAACGCAATTACAGTCGGTGCAACAGAAAATTATCGTCCTAGCTTTGGATCTTATGCAGACAATATCAACCATGTTGCACAATTCTCTTCCCGAGGGCCCACTCGTGACGGTCGTATCAAGCCGGACGTAATGGCACCAGGAACATTTATCTTATCAGCACGTTCTTCCCTTGCACCGGATTCTTCCTTCTGGGCAAACCATGACAGCAAATATGCCTACATGGGCGGAACTTCCATGGCAACACCGATTGTTGCTGGAAACGTGGCACAATTACGCGAACACTTTATCAAAAACAGAGGCATCACACCTAAGCCGTCCTTATTGAAGGCAGCTTTGATCGCTGGAGCAACTGATGTTGGATTAGGCTTCCCGAACGGTAACCAAGGTTGGGGACGTGTCACACTGGACAAGTCTTTAAACACAGCATTTGTGAATGAGACAAGCTCCCTGTCTACAAGCCAAAAGGCAACGTATTCCTTCACAGCAACTGCAGGCAAGCCACTTAAGATCTCTCTAGTATGGTCTGATGCTCCTGCAAGCACATCTGCTTCTATAACGCTGGTAAATGACCTTGACTTGGTGATTACTGCACCAGATGGAACACAGTATGTAGGAAATGATTTTACGGCTCCTTACAATAATAATTGGGACGGCCGTAATAACGTGGAAAATGTATTCGTGAATGCTCCACAGAGTGGGACATATACAGTAGAGGTTCAAGCATACAATGTACCTCAAGGACCACAGGCGTTCTCATTAGCGATTGTGAACTAAATTTGATTGTTGGGATAGACCACTGTGATCGGGAGCGAGAAGGCTTTCGGTTGCGGTGGTTTTTTGTTTGGTTTATCTTTCATAACACAATGCCACAAAATAAAAAAGCACCTGGAGCATGCCGACTCATATGAAAAGAGCCGTCACTCCCAGATGCTTTCATTCACTCAACCTATTCTTCGTTTGTTTCACCAGTATTCGTTTCATTTTGTTCCATATTCGTTTCGTTGTTGTTCATTTCTTCATTCTCAGCGGCGCATCCAGTTGCAAGAGCTAATAATAAAACGGAAGATGATAAAGCCAATAACATTTTTTTCATGATTGAACTTCCTCCTTGAGCTATGCTTGTTTTAGTGGACTACAAGCTTAATCTTACAAGAAATCTGAACAAAAGATAGCTATTTTACCAATAATTCACAACATTTAAACATTGTTTACGTACGCTTTACATCCCCTAAATATCAGTCGTCTGACTCCTCTAAGATCACCTCATCCACATGATGTTTCTTCATTTTATTTCGAAGTTTGCGATTTTCTTTGGATTCAAACACAACGTCCATATCATAATCTTCCGTATATAAATCCTCCGCTTTGATATAAAGGGAGAGCCGTTTATGGTTAAAAGTTTCTAGGCTCCCTTTTACCATTACTTGCACATCCCCTTTCTCATCAGCCGGTTTATAGACGATACCAAACTCACCGATAGATGGGATCTTTACATTGTCCCCCTTTTTGAAAGTGATTTCATGTTTTGTTTTTTCTTTTTCTGGATGCTTCATTTTTCTCACATACTTTTGATTCATCGCTAGTTGCCTGTCTAGCTCATGTCTTGGTTTATCCGATTTATCGCTGTAATCTTTCGTTTCTTTATACGTTATCTGGTGCGCCCGCTCTATCAACTTGGGGTGCATGCCTAGACGCAATGCAATGGCAAACGCTTGACTGTCCCCTCCTTTTCCAACGATAAGTCGATATGTCGGTTTAAGCGTCTCCACATTAAATTCCATCGATCCGTTACAGAAACCTTTCTGTTCATTCGCAAACTCCTTTATTTCACTATAGTGAGTGGTGGCCAACATTGTCGTTCCCTTGTTATACAATTCTTCTAAAATAGAAGTTGCAAGCCCCATCCCCTCTGCCGGGTCTGTTCCGGAACCAAGTTCATCAAGCAGCACCAATGTCTGAGGTGTAGACTCTGCCAAAATTCCAATAATGTTTTTCACTCTGGAAGAAAAGGTACTTAACGACTGTTCAATACTTTGCCCGTCCCCGATATCCACCAATACCTTATGGAAAATTGCTATCTCGCTTCCTTTTTCTGCTGGGATATGCATGCCACATTGGGCCATCAAAGTCAAAAGTCCCACCGTTTTAATCGTCACTGTTTTTCCACCGGTATTGGGACCTGTAATAACGAGCGCATCATAATCCTCACCGATGACCAAGTTTAAAGGTACTGCATTTTTCCCTAGTAACGGATGTCTCGCGCCTTCCAATCGAATTACATGGTGTTCATTTATTTGTGGAGAGGTGCCATTCATCAATAAGCTGTGCTTTGCCTTTGCAAAAATCACATCATAGCTGACCATTAAATCCATCGCCAATTTGATTTCTTTTTCATGCTCTTGGACTAATCCAGTCAGCGCAAAAAGGATTTGCTCTTCCTCTGCCTCTTCTTGAAACTTCAGCATACTGATGGAATCCTGGATGATGCTTATTTCTTCTGGCTCCATGTACACAGTGGATCCGGAAGCAGAAACATCTAGAACCGAGCCCTTTATATTATTTTTGTATTCTTTTTTGACCGGAATGACATACCTACCGTTTCTGGTACTTACCAGGTTTTCTTGTAGATACTTACTGTATTTGGTGGACTTGACAAGCTGCTCGATACGGTTCTTAATACGTTCCTCCAAGGTAGCTATCTGCTTTCTTACTTTCAGCAGCTCCTTGCTCGCGTAATCGTCCACTCTTCCATTTCGAATGCAGCGAATTATCTCTTCTGCTACATGAGAAAGCTCTGTAACAGAGTAGATGTAGCTTGTGATGACAGGTGCAACATATTCCTTGTCTTTCATAAAACGTTTGAGCTTTTCAATGGTATCCAAGAAATCATGTAGACCCATCAGCTGATCTGGCCTGAATGCAATTCCCTTGTGCAGATTTTTTAGAATGTACTCAATTCCGTGAAGACCGTGAATGGGTACGCTTGAACTAATGGCAAGTATCTTCTTTCCTTCTGTTACCTCGTTTAACCATGCTTCAATCTGTCTTTTATTTACGGATGGTCCCAATGTCAAAACAGCGTTTTTACCCGGCTCTGATAGTGCAAAAGATGCCACGTCTTTCTTTAAATCTGTAAATTGTAAAACTTTCATTGTTTCGTTATTCATCGTTTTTCCTCCTAGTAATTAGTAAGCAGTTTGGGGATGTAGCCACTAAAACCGTGCGAGGAAATGATAAGAGCAGGGCCATAATAATTTTTTACATATAAAAAAACACAAAGAACAACACTCGTCCTTTGCGTTTTGAATGGTAGTTTTAAAATTGAAAGCACGATAAGTAGAAAAATACCTATACTCATGCTGTAACTATCATTTTATGGAGCAGGCGCAAACCCGTGTTCTTAACATTTCGCTATGAGAAAAAAAGCGTACTCAAACAGAGCTCGACATTGGTCGAACTTTTCCTCATATCGCACGTATTTGATTACGTTTAGTTAAGAACTACCTTTTCCATAAAACAAACTCCTTCTGTTTGAAGATACTTCCATTATAATGGATGCGCTTTTGAAAGTCACGCCTATTATTGTATGTTATTCCGTTTATTAATAATTAGTTTCTTTGTTTTCTCATTAACATAGGCATAGAGGATATCCTTCACATCGATTTGCCGGACTGTTAAATGGTCTAGCAGCCACTCCTTAGATCTGTCCAGCAGCTTTAGATTCTTTTCTTGAATTTTCCCATCAATGATAACTGAGATTGGAAGTCCCTCATCATCAATTGATATTTCCAGATGCTGTACTGTCACAGGGGTGTTTTCCGGCTTTGGAATGATGCTTATCTCCCCAATCGGTTCTAAAATGGCATAGTCAATGTCAGAGATTTTCGGGTACCCTTTACTTCTTAGTATGGAAAGCAGTTGTGCGATGGAAACCATTGATTTTTCCATATTATCTTCAACAATTTGACCATGCTTGATGAGGATGGTAGGTTCTCCCAAAAAGAACCGGTTGCCCCATTGCCAAAGGGTCAGTTTTGAGAATATTATATGTATCGTAACGAGTACAGCGAGAGCACCGAGCGTTGGTAGATATTTAGTACTGATTAGCGGTTCTGATGCTACCGTCCCCACAATAATAATAGCCACTAGGTCATACGGAGTCATCTGTACGATAGTAGATTTCCCCATCAATCTCATAATGGCAATTGTAATTATGTATATGGTCAATATTTTCAGGATTAAAATCATGGTTAACTCCTCATATCTCTTTTCGAAATATGATGTCCTGATTTATTGATAATATCCTGAGATTTAGTTATTAACTATTAGATGCTCGGTGGTTTCAGGTATTTCTTTTAACGCCTTCTTTAAAAACTCGGGGTATAAAACTACATCTTCTAGCTCAGTGATTGGTACCCATTCATAAACCAACCTTTCCCCTTCCACCCCATGAAACGGTCCATTGGGAAGAGCTTGTTTATCTTCAGTTGAAACAAGATAGTAAAAGCCTATTTCATGAACTTTCTTCTCACGGTATTCAAAGAAATTTTCTACAATCCAAACCAGCCTTCTAATTTCAACGGATAAATCCAGTTCTTCTTTAAATTCGCGTTGCAGGCTGAGGGGGGATGCTTCGTTCATCTCCACTCTTCCACCCGGCAGCGACCAGATTTTGTCCTCGCTTGCTCTGTGAAGGAGGATACGGCCGTCCTGAATCCAAACTCCAGCTACTCTGTAATTGAAAACAGCTTTTTCTGTATGGAAAACTACATCCACTTTATTCACCTCCTTTGAGATCGTTTATTATGGTTGCAATTTGTTCAGTCAGTGTTACTTGGCTGCTAATAATCCAAACCAAAAATGCGATTAAAACAATTGAATAGAATGTTACGTACCTTTTCCAGTTTTTTTCAGGTCTAAATGGCTTATAAGCGTTTTTGAATAACAACAAAAAAAATACCAAGCAAAATACATATGTCACATTCCAATAAGCATTTGCTTTTGATATCAGCTCGATTGCTTGTATTGCTTCATTGGTGGGAGTGTTTATTACTTGATCCTTTATTATGTATCCTTTTTCAATGGTTAGATCCCCATTTTCATGATATTGATACGAATATCCTGTTAAATTGAAGTTGGTCACCGTAGTAAATAGTATGAGGCTAAGGGTACTTAGTATATAAAAAATAAAAATATGTTTGATTTTAATTTTTGAAATGAGTATCACTCCAAGCTTCTAATGACTTCACAAATACAACCCGTTCCTGCCCAATCCCGTCATAGTTCTGATGTATCGGAATGCCTTCTATAACCATGTCCCCATCCGTCATGGTAAAACCCATTCTAGTATGGAACTTAATAGAGGTGGCATTCACAGGCGAGGTTACACAACTCACTTCTGTACAGCCTTTTTCCTTAACTGCCTGAAAAAAATGTTCATAAAGTGTTCTTCCGATATTTTCCTTACGTGCCTTAGGGTTCACACCCACAAAATGTATGTATGCTTGGTGTAGATTGGATGGAGAAATAAAGCCTATAACAAACCCGATGGTCTCTTCGTTTTCTTCTATAATAAAACTCGTGTCTTTAAAATGATGAATGAATAATCGTGGCAGCATGTCGACCATATCCCGCCCGCCCCACCATGTGTTAAGGTTAGTGGATATGCGGAGAAAGTCTTCGTCTTGTATGTTTCTTATTTTCATATGATTGACCTCTCTATCTCACCTTGTATGTAATCTCTAACACTTTTTAGCTCTTCATTCTGAAATACTCCTATTCTATTGCCTTGATAGCTCTCAACCACTTTCCGGATGGTCTCTTTGTACTCTTGTGGAAAAGAAGTAAGCCCATATTCTCCCGCTTCTAGTTTGGAGGAAATGATTCCCTCTTTTACGTACCAATACACTCTTATCAAATTCAACACACAATATACCGGGTCCGCCTCTACGTTTTTTAAACAATCCTGATAATCTGCGAGGATTGAAGATAAATAGTGAGTGCTTGGAATGACAGGAAAAACATCATCTATCATAGGACCTTCCCAGCATATGCCTCTATGATTGAGTATACTGAGATGAGCTGCCAGATCAGGGTCCACTTTATGCTCAACGTTAATTGCCTCGTATTGACCTGTTAACAACTCTGTTTCAAAGACTTGTCTCCATCCTTCACTATAGTGGAATTCATAGGGACTTGGATGGGTCCAGTTTTTAAGTTGATCTTGTGTTAAAAAGCTGATTTCAATAGGATATGGGTAGTTAGAATTGGCAAGCAGGAATTTTGCTAGTTCGCATTGCGTAGGGATGTCTAGCGAATTTTTCACAATTACCAATAGGTCTACATCACTTTGATCAGGATTAAAGCCACCCATTGCCAATGAACCATGGATGTAAATGCCGACAAAATTCTCGTCTGTTATGGCTTTGATAGTATTGGTTAATTTGTTAAAGTAGCTTTCCATATTCTTATTCAACTGTATCAACCCGATTAAATGGGAAATATCTTAGAACCACTTTTCCCATCACGTTTTCTTTCGGTATAGAGCCTATCTCACGGCTGTCTCTGCTTTCATTCCGGTTATCCCCCATCACAAAAACATGACCCTTTGGAACTGTCACTTCTTCAAATGGAAACAGCATTTCTTCTTGTAGATACTCTTCTACCAACGCCTCCCCATTCCTATAAACGGTTCCTCCCCGATATTCCAACTTGTCGCCCTCTACACCAATCACTCGCTTGATCCAGTAATTGTTTCCCTGAGTTTCGTCCAGCAACGCGTTTACTAATGGATTCTCCTTGAAATTATCTGTTAGACTTCTTTCGCGCTCCACCCGACTATCAATGACTACAATATCATTGTACTTTGGGTCGATTCCCACCATGTACCCGCTTTTGAAGATTAACACTTTATCACCATCATCTTTACTGGTCCAGATATCCTCTCCATCCAACGTCGGTTCCATGGAGCTCCCTTTAACGGTAAATGGCTGCACAACCAATGCACTAACAAGAAAAGCGAAAAAGAGGCCGATTACGCATGCCTTCCCCCAACTAAACAATTCTTTTTTAAATTTTTCTGTTTTCATATGTATCACCCTAACAAGCTATTTTGGTTTGTTCCTGTCCCAATAATACGATATG
Source organism: Bacillus sp. m3-13 (assembly GCF_000175075.1). Taxonomy (NCBI): domain Bacteria; kingdom Bacillati; phylum Bacillota; class Bacilli; order Caryophanales; family Bacillaceae; genus Bacillus; species Bacillus sp. m3-13. The sequence goes on along the minus strand of NZ_ACPC01000017.1, from coordinate 52,796 downwards.
GAAGGGGAAAAGGTTCCATTTTCCAATGATTACTTCACTACTTTTTCACCTATTACATCTTTCAACTCTTCAAAACTACTAATCACCAGATCCGCTTGTGCCAGCTCTTCTTCCTGCGCAAAATCAAACCTGGATCCAATTGCCGTCAATCCATTTCCTTTTGCCGCATTTATATCTGACAGTCGGTCCCCTACAACCGCACCATGATGAATAGAGTACTTCTTCACGATTTCCCCCACAAGTTCTGTCTTATCCAAGGATTCAATTTGGTTGTCTATTTTTCTTGAAGAAGGGAGGTATCGATTGTTTCAGATTCAACTACCAACGCAAGCATCCAGCTCTCGCTTCCTGATTCATGCCATTCACCCTCCTCCCACATGACTCCTTCTCCACTTTTTATAGGGGTTTTTTCTCTGTCTGTTCCAGTTACCCACCCATCTCCTTGGACTACAATGAACAACTGCTGTACGGTTGCCTGATGATATCCCACTACACCGCCAGCATCCAATTGAATAAATCCGATACTATTCTCCTGCTTGTTTCTACAAACTTTTATAAAATGGGCACCCTGTGAATCGTATTGTTTTATCGGGAAACCTATTTCTTTATCAAACCGAAAAAATTTCATTGCTTACTCCTTTCATATTACACATTTTTAAACAAAGCACCTTGCCTTCTTGCCAGTCGCTCCATCACATTGACCAATATGAGGGCAATGATGAAATACGCCGCACCTACCATTAACTCATTTAACAAGAGCGGACGTATTGCGTTATTTTCCAACTGATAAATAGACCGAATTGCTTCTATGCTATTAGTAAGAGGCAGTACTCTTGCCACGGCTTCCATCGGTCCAGGAAGTAGACTGACAGAAAAGTTCACTCCACAGAAAACCTGAAACGAAGCAATCATGAAATTCAAAAACAGGTTTACATTTGAAAACAATAAACTGACACATGCAAAAAGCAGTGAAAAGCTCAAAAGAGAGAACATGGTTACCACAAATAGAAGTAGCAAATAACCAAACTGCTCCACCGGAAGTTCAATTCCAAACAAAAGTCTCGCGATGATAAGCCCTACTATAAAAACAAACAATCCATCCAGTAATGGAACTATTGCTTTTCTTGAGATGATGACAAATGTTGAAGTTGGGGAGGCAATATTCAACTCCAATGTCCCATATTGCCTCTCCCCTCTGAACATGGACATAAAATTAATCATCATCGTCCGGCCGGTATAAAAAACAACGTTACCAAGGACAACATAGGATAAATACTCAGGACCCGCAATCGCACTTACTAATGTGGCAAAAAATAAATAGTGCATGAAAGGATCCAAAACCCTGAAGAGAATAAACAATCTCAGTGTTTGAAACGAATAGAGAGCTTTATAAGATAGATAAGTAAAACCGAATTTGTTTAGCAGTATCATCTATATCGCCCCCAGACTGCCATGATTTCTTAACACCATTTCCATTCGTTTGATAATGAGAACAGAAAGGAGAAAATAACACAACACTTATCAGTAATGCAATTCCCATGGTCGTAAACATTTGCGGTGACAAGGCAAGGGTTTCGTAGTACCCCCTGAATGCCCCACCGTCATAGGAATTACGAAAGCAATGGCCCTAAAAACCCCATGGCAAACTGTCGACTGGCACAAACACGCCACAAATTAAAAGGACCGGGATCAAGATTAAATTCTGATAATCAAATACATTTTGAAACGCAACAAATACGATGGCAAGTATCATGCCAACGACACTCAGGGAAAACAACAATACTAGTACCGAAAGAAAAAAGAAGCCCATAATCCTGAATCCCAACTGGCAATTGAAAAATGAATCTTGCGTATACGAAACTTAGAATCATGGACAAAAGAGCGATAAATGCATTACTAATCGCCTTTGTTTAGAATCACTTGGAATAAGGATACAGGGGCTGCAATTAAAAGCTTCAGCGTGTCGCTCCATTTTTGAGCAATCAACGCCGAACCAGAAGAGTAAAGTACATAGCTCCACATACTAATTAAAGCAGACGCCACCACAAACTTTTCCACATTCACGCCACCGCGCATCTGCTGCAGGAAATAGACAATTGCCAAGAACATCAACGGTTGGAAAAACAGTAAGAACTGATACATTTTGTTTTGAAAATTAGTAAAATATTTGAGCTCTCTTACTAATAAGAAGAAAAAATTCATGGCGTCACCCCACATCCTTCATGTGGTGAACATACGCATCTTCTAACGATATCTCACGTCGTTCAAGCTTAATGACATCGCCATACTTTGCGAGATATTCTTTCAATTGATCCAAACGGGCTTCTTCCTCTTCCACCTGAAACATAACAGAGTAATAAGGTGCTTTAATTTCTGTCACTTCTACCTGTTGTAGGAACTTATCCTCTTTTAGTTTGTCAGTATCATAGACTTGCATCGTAGCTTCAAACAACTTTAGATGGTTGCAACTCTCTTTTATATGTGTCGGTTCCCCAATCATACTGATTTCTCCATTTTTAATAAAAGCAATTCGATCACACAGCTCATCTGCTTCCTGCATGTAGTGCGTCGTTAAAATGATGGTAATACCTTTTTGGGCAAGTTCTTTCACAATATCGCGGAGAAGTCTTGCTCCAATTGGATCGAGTCCGATTGTCGGTTCATCAAGGAAGATGATTTTCGGATCATTGATCAAGCATCGTGCAATATGTAGTCGTTGTACCATTCCTTTAGAATATGTATGTATCTTCTGGTTTGTTGCATCTGTTAACCCTACTAATTCAAGTAACTGGGAAATCTGTTGGGATTGATCTTTGTTAGGGATCTTATATAAGGTGCAAAAATAGTGCATATACTCTTTTGCTGTAAGTCGCCCGTAAACTCCCCGCTCTCCTCCGTAGACAAAATTAATTTTGTCTCTAATTTCACTGCTTTCTTTTACCACATCGTACCCGAGTACTTTGACGCTTCCTGTTGATGGTAAAAGCAACGTCGTCAAAATTTTTATCGTGGTGGTTTTTCCTGCTCCATTCGGTCCAAGAAGTCCAAATACTTCTCCTTCCCTGACCTCGAAGTTCACTTGATTAAGTGCCGTCTTTTTTTCACCCTTCATTTTGTATATTCTTGACAAACTCTCAACCTCAATTACATTTTTCATATTTTTGGCCCCATTCTGAAAATTATAACTCTGATTATAGAGAAGATTGGGTGAGGTGTAAATAATTGGTTCTATTTTCTCCGGGAAAATAGGATTTTTCTATCATTTTTTTCCACCAAGATTACTTACTGTCGAAAACTCACTGTTTACTGTCGGTTTGGAGTGAAATACGGTCCGAATCTTTTGAAATACAAGCCAAAGTCCTCTACTTACTGTCCAAACTTTATGCAATACACAAAAAAGCCGAAGAACAAAGTTCTCCGACTTTTCTGCATAACTAAACCGAATTCAGCCTAACACATCCGTAATCCCGTCCATATTTTCCGAGATCCATTCAACAGCAACATCCAAGTTCTCAAACTCCTGAACCTCAAATGTTACTTCATCCTGAAGCAGCCAAACATCTTTATCTTCATGATTAATGCCACCAATCGACCAGTGCAACAAGCTGTATGGGTGATTATGATTTAAAAATGAAGCCCAAGTTTTCGATTGGGCCACATTTTTTAATGAGTTGATTTTGCCCCCATTGCTCATTTCGCTCCCTCCACTACCAATAAACTCATTCGTGGATTTAAAATTTGGCTTGGACATTTCAACATATAGCAGTTAGCACTTTCCACAAAATCAACTGTCATGTCTTCATCAAAAAAGAGAAGCTTTGATTTTTCCATTAATAATGGTCCTATGTTTGTTTCTAGCTCCACATCGTCATCGTCTTTTTCCGGTGTGATCCATAGTGCGGAAACTCCGCTGACGACGCATCCACATCCATCTGTATCATATTTTAGCTTTAACCATTTTCCTTCTTGGTTTTCAAGCTTTGCTTTTACTCTTTCTGTTGCTTTCTCTGTGAACGTTACTTTCACGTTTCATGCCTCCAAAATGTTTCATTGTTAGCCTGATTGTACCATATATTGCTCATTAGTATAACTAGAAGGCATTAGGAAAGGATGGTAGTGGATAAGTTCTTGTTGTCAAAATGGATAATTGTAGGTACGATACTAATATCTTTATTAGAAGGAGGAGATTACCAATGTCAAAAGTAACAATTAAAGTGATGGATAACGGAGGGTTCCGTGTAACAGGTGATGTAGAGTTAGTTGATGCAGAGGGAAACAAGTTTGAGGACAAGCCGGCGTTTACTTTGTGCCGTTGCGGCCTATCTAAAAAGCTTCCTTATTGTGATGCTTCACATAAAGGCAATTTCGAGTCCTGTGTGCGGGCTGCCCAAGTACTGAACGACTAAATTGGTGCAGCCGTAACCAGTAAAGCTTGGAGGGGAAATCATTTTCCCCTCCTTTCATTATGAATAATGGAGTCGCTGGAGTTTTGGAAGGTAAAGGAACAAAAAAATAGAACGTCCCAGACTGAATACAACAAAAGCAAGCCAGATACCCTGATTTTCAAACATAGGTACCAATAACCATATGACTAATAAAAATAGAAGTAGTGCAAGAAAAATAGAGTTTCTAATAGACTTGGCGTCTGTCACCCCTGAAAATATCCCTTCTAGTTGCAAACCCCAAAAGCCCACAAAAGGGAATATCACCATCCACACCAAGTTGTCAATTGCCATATCTCTTACCGTAGCTATATTTGTAAACAATCCGACAATACTATCTCCAAATAGCAACATGAGGACAGCCAGTGTAACAGCAGTTCCTAACCCCCATACTGCAGACAAATTTACAGCTCTATTAAATAGGAATAAATCTTTGCTTCCTAACGCCCTTCCCGTCAAAATACTGGATGCATTTGCAAATCCACCAATTAAATAAGCCATTATATAATGAATTTGTAGCAAAATGGAATTGGCAGCAAGTGTCACCTCTCCCATACCGGCACCCTTGGATGTAAAAATCCCGGTCATAACCAACAAACATACTGTTCTTAAGAAGAGGTCTCTATTTACTTTTACCATTTTCATCAAAGGATCTGGATCTAGAATCATCCGAAGCTTTACACTGGAGAACCCTATTCTGTTATGTCTGGCTATGATGAATCCACCAAAGAGAACCGCACTTATTTCAGAGATAAGAGTGGCATAGGCTACTCCAGCCACCCCGAGCCCTAAAACCATTACAAAGACAATGCTAAGGACTATGTTCATCACATTCATAACCAATTGGGTGGCAAGCGATAGCCGTACCTTCCCCATTCCGATTAACCACCCAATAAACACATAGCTCATTAAGATAAACGGGGCACCCCAAACGCGAATGGAAAAATAGGTGAAGGCAAAGGAAGATACCGCATCGCTCCCTCCTATTACATTTAATGCAATATGTAAAATCGGCTTTTGAAAAATGATAAAAAGCAAGCCAAAAATCATTGCGATAATCATCGGCCTTAGTAAGGTTAATTGGGTTTCATTAATATTATGTGAACCTTGTGCCTGTGCAGTAAAGCCGCTTGTACTGACTCTTAAAAAGCCAAGTAGCCAGTACATCGTATTGAAGATGACAGCTCCAATTGCCACTCCACCTATTGAAGATGGATCAGGCAACCTCCCAACAACCGCTGTATCCACCACTCCGATTAGCGGCGTGGTAATTCCAGCTATAATGAGGGGAAACGCCAGTCCTACATACTGCCTGTTACTAAAGGCTGCTTTCTCTTTCAATACTCCTGTGTTCATACCTTCTTTTCCTTTCTGTCCTTAAAACGAAGCAGCCTTAATCAGTGCTTTCGTATACGGATGCCGATTATAGTGGTTGAGGTCTTCCAACGGAAACCGGTCCACTACGATGCCATCTTTTAAGACCATTATCTTGTTGCATAAAAAGGTGACAGCTCTTATGTCGTGCGAAATGAAAAGTATCGTCATTTCAGTTTTTTCTTGAAGATTCTTTAGTAACTGCAGAATCTGCTTTTGAACGGTAACATCAAGGCTTGCCGTAGGTTCATCACAAATTAAAAGGCCCGGTTCTAGACTTAGTGCCCTGGCAATACTGACACGTTGCTTTTGCCCTCCACTCAATTCGCCTGGAAAACGCTCCAGCAAATGTGCGTCTAGACCGACCATTTCAAGGAGTGACATCGCTAGTTCTTTGCGGGATGTCTCTTCTCTATTTAGAATAGAAGGCTTTACCTCTTTGAAATTATCTAATGGTTCCAAAACACTTTTCCAAATTGGAAGCTTGGGATTAAGGGTGCTGTTAGCGTCCTGGAACACCATTTGGACTTGTTTGCGGTACTCTCGCAACTCCGCTTTCTTTTTTGGCACAATTGAATTGCCATTAAATGTTATGTCACCTTCCTTATAAGGTTGAAGACCCAACAGTACCTTCGCAAGCGTACTCTTTCCACTACCGCTTTCTCCTACAATCCCCACACACTCTCCTTTGTTTACAGCGAGAGACACATTGTCTAGGGCTTTAACACTTTGGGAATAACTAATGGTCAGCTTCTCTACGATTAATTGGCTCATATGGACATCACCTTCTCCCTATTCGACTCCACCCCAATTTCTTCTCCAGGCAGAGCCAATACACACCCGCATAATTTTTTTGTATAAGGGTGCTGGTGATAACAGCGAATCACTTCGGGAGTTCCACTTTCTACAATCTCACCATGTTCCATTACATATATCTTGTCCGTCCGCTTGTAAGCCTGTGTTAGATCATGTGTGATCATCAAAACGGCACATCCCGTCTCTTTTCTCATTTTCTCAATATAATCCAATACCTTTTCTCCACTCATGACATCAAGTGCAGTGGTAACTTCATCGCAAATTAGCAACGATGGCTTTAACGCAAGGGACATCGCTATAGCAGCCCTTTGTACCTGTCCTCCACTTAATTGAAAAGGGTAACTTCTATAGACTCTTTCCGCTTCTAATCCCGTTTCGGCAAGTACATCCAAAGCCACAACTTTTGCTTCTTTTTTTGATAGAGGATGATGCGCCCGGATGGTTTCAACCATTTGTTTCCCTATTTTAATAAAAGGTGTGAAACTCCCTCTGTAATCTTGAAAAATAATGCCTATCTCTTTCCCGAGAAGCTTTCGGTGTTCCTGATGTGACAATTCTAATAGATTTCTATTTTTATAGAGAATCTTACCTTTTGCGTTCATTTGTCCTGGAAGCAGGTGCAAGATTGCTCTAGCCGTCATGCTTTTCCCGCAACCACTTTCCCCTATCAATCCGATCATTTCCCCCTTGGCAATCTGGAGATTTAATCTGCTGATTATTGCTTTTGATTTATTGTGTGTTTCAACGACTAATTGTTCAATAGTAAGCAAAGGTTCACTCATCGATTATCACTGCCCTTTCTAATGTCAAAGTGATCTTTTAATCCATCTCCCAATAAATTGCATGTTAAGACAGTTATCATGATGGCAAGCCCAGGATAAATCATTAGGGAGGGTACTGCTTGAAAATATCCTCGCCCTTCATTCAATATAGCTCCCCATTCGGGAATAGGTGGCTGTGCTCCTAGTCCGATGTAGGATAAGGCAGAAATCATAAGGATCACCTTACCTACGTCAATGGCTGCCATCGCAATGATCTCCGGAAGTACTTGTGGCAAAAGGTGCATGCGAATGATTTTCCATGTACTTGAGTAGGAAATCTTAGACACAAAAATATACTCTTTTTCCTTTTCTGCCATAACTAGACTTCGGACCACTCTCGCATACATGATCCACCTGACTAGAATGATGGCGAGCACAATATTGGTTAGGTTTGGACCCAATATTCCAGCTATAGCTATGGCCAGGATAAAATCGGGAAATGCCAAGATGCCATCTATCATTCTCATAAAAACGGCATCTACTTTCCCACCTATGTAACCGGAGAGAAGGCCGATTGGCACACCAATTACTATTGCAAGAAAAATCGCAAGCAATCCAAGTCCAATAGTTAACTTGGCTCCATACAAAATTCTTGAAAAGACATCTCTGCCTAATTGATCTGTTCCAAGCCAATGGATGGATGAAGCCTCTTTTAGCCTATTTCCCATATCTATTTGGAATGGATCATGGGGAGCCATTGTGCTTCCAAACAAAATGACACCAGCCAGGAGGCTCGCAAAAATGGAACCAATCACTAGATTAGGATTGCGAAGAAGACTATTATTTTTCCATTTTATCGTCATACTTTCCATTAACTTACCTCCCTTCCATGCCTAATCTGTGGGTCTATAATCAAATAGAGCAAATCTACCATTAAATTGGTCATGACCACTAAGACACCTACCACCATAATGTATCCTTGGATTAACGGATAATCCCGTTGCATCACTGCTTGAACAATCATTTCTCCCATACCTGGCCAGGAGAATAGTATCTCAATTACGGTGATCCCTCCAAGAAGACTGCCAATACTCAAGCCAAACATAGTGACAAGGGGAACGAGACTACCGCGTAATGCATGAAATAGAAGGATTCTTCCCCTTCCTAATCCTCGGGCATAAGCTGATTCAATATATGTACTTTGCAAGGTAGAAACGAGTCTTTCCCTCAGTAATTTTATATATAAAGGCGCCATGGCGATCCCCAGAGTGATAGAAGGCAGAACAAAGTGGGAAAGCGTTCCCTTTCCCATAACAGGCAACAGGTTCCACTTTAATGAAAAAAAGTAGATGAGTAGTAAGCCAAGCCAAAAGCTAGGAATGGATGCACCGAGTATGGCAAACCACCTGCTGATAAAATCCGGCCACTTCCCTTCATATACTGCCCCTATCACACCAAGTGGTACGGCTATAATGAATAGAGCAATCAGCCCCCCTACGGATAAGGCAACGGTCGCTGGAAGTTTATCCAAAATGATTTCCAAAACTGGCCGTTTAGAGATAATAGATTCTCCTAAATCCAATTGCGCTACATTCCATAACCATTGAATATATTGAACTAAAATCGGTTTATCAAATCCATATTCCTTCATGACCCTTTCTTTATCCTCTGTGGTCGATATAACATCATCCACTTTCAATAATGTCCTGACCGGGTCTCCCGGGGTTATTTTCATCAAGACAAATGTTGCGAAAGAAAGTAGCAGAATCATAATAGTCAATTGAACCAGCCTTGAGGAAATAATAGATACAGCCTGTCGCATTTTTTCCACCCACTTCTATTCATGAAGAAAAGTGAAAGCATCCAGGATACTTTCACTTCATCATTTTATTTTACATCCATTTTGTTTGTTATTAGGTAATATTCCTCTGATCCTGGCTCCCAATCTTTGACTCTATCATTTACTCCTACGATAATGTGCGGGTGCAAGATGAAGGAATGAGGAACCTCCTTCTGAATGATATTCACTGCTTCCTTTTGGAGCTCCACCCTCTTTTCAGGATCTGCTGTGGTGTTTAGTTGTTGGGTTAGTTTGTTTAATTCCGGAATATTAATTTGGCCCGGATTCAACGCGCCATCCGGCAGATAAGCAACATTAAGGAAATAACCGCCATCCCCACGAGGAGCTGTCAGGTTAGAGTATGTCACCATATCCCACTCACCTTGTTGCTCCCATAAATAACTATCAATGTTTTCAATGGTGGTGATTTCTATATTAACCCCGACAGATGCAGCTTCCCCTTGCAGGTATTGAGCAAGTAAAGGAAGCTCAGGTCTTCCTGGATACGTCGCAAGTTTAAGAGTAAGCACCTCTCCGTCTCTTTCCATCTTTCCGTCCGCGTTCTTCTGATAGCCTGCCTCTTTCAACAGCTCTTCCGCCATTTCAGGATTATAATTGGTCGGTTCCGTTTCACCCGCAAATGCAAAGTCAGGATTAAATGGGCCTGCCGCCTCTGTTGCGTGACCATTCATAATTTCCTCTACTGCCACTGGACGGTTCACTAATAGGTCCAATGCTTTTCTCACATTTACATCCTGCAATGCAGGGTTAGCATTGTTATAGAGTAGAAAATGGACACGAAGGCTTGGTACCGACTCTACTTTTAGTTTATCGTTGCTTTCAATTGGCTCTAGCGACTCAGGAGGAAGATGATAGGCAATATCTGCTTCACCTGATTGAAGGCCAAGTGCCCTAACATTTCCATCTGAATTAAATTTGATTTTCACTTGATCCAATTTTGCTGCTCCGTCCCAGTAATCCTCATACCTTTCTAAAATTACTTCCGTTTCTGAGGTGAAACTTGTGACCTTAAACGGGCCAGTCGCTATCGGCTGCTCCCCAATATTTTCAGCATCGGCTTTAACGATGGAGGTATTTGTATGTACTAACTCAGAAAGAAAGGCCGGATATTCCTCTGTGTTGACGAACGTTATTTCTTGTCCGTCCGCTTCCATCGACTCGATTTTCAAACTAGATGAAATTGCTTCATTTGTTTCCAGCACCCGTTCAAAGGAAGCTTTCACCGCTTCTCCATCCACCGGCGACCCATCATGGAAGGTGACACCCTCCCTAATCTCAAATGTCCAAGTTTTTTCATCTTTTTTCTCCCATGCTTCTGCCAGCCATGGCTGAATTTCCAGGTTTCCGTCAATCTTAACCAATGTTTCTGCCACTCCAGCACGGACCCCCATCCAATCCTGATGCGGATCCATTGTTTTAGAAGCGAAACTGAATAGCATCGTTACAGACTTTTCAGCGGATTCTTTTGATGTTTCCTTTTCATTTCCACTACTGCAACCTGAAATGATTAATAGCATGACGATGAAAATGGAAAATAATCGTGATTTATTTGATTTCATATCTTTCTCTCCTTTTACCTATTAAGCCTTTGAAGACTTGGTTTAATTTTAGCTTCAGGCATTTTCTGTTTGGAAAGCGCAATGGATGCTCCAATGATTAGTGCACCGCCAACAAATGAGAAGACTCCTAAAGTCTCTCCCCAAAAAACAAATCCCCACATTACATTAAAGAAAATTCCTATGTATCGAACGACCTCCACTACCATGATATTTTCATGTGTAAATGCACTCGTTAACACTAACTGGCCTATCAGTGACACCACTCCGATACAGAGTAGGTAGAACCATCCAAGAGGCGTCGGCCACACAAACTCATTCCACATTAGTGGGAGAGAAACCAGTGCACCTGATGCCAGAAAATAAAAAACAATTTCATACTTATGATGTCTTGTGCTTAAATACCTAATCGAGGTGGCTGCACATGCTGCTAAAAAGGCGCTGAAAACACCGACCAGTGCATAAACAGTGTACGAATCATAACTAAACGGGTTTATCAATAAAATTGCACCCACAATGAATAGAGGAAACAACATAACCATATTCCTGTTCATTTTCTCTTTCAGAAAATAGCCGGAAAGCATGATGGCAAAGAAGGGCGATAAATGCGCGAGAATGCTTGCATCCCCAAGAGGTATGTGAGCAATGGTAAAAAAATAAGCCAACAGATAAAGTGCTCCAAGGGCTCCACGTAACACTAGCATCGGAACACCTTTTTTAGAAAACGCCACTTTTGTTTTTCGCGTAAGGAGGAAAATTAGAAAAGCTCCAATAAAGCTGCGAAAAAATACTATTTCAGACACTGGAATGGTTTCACTTGCAGCTTTTACAAAAACATTCATGATGCTAAATGTTAATGATGATGCAATAGCAAGTAGGATTCCTTTATTCAATACTCCCCCTCCTAGATAGGGCCTTACAAAACCCCATAGAATAGAATGATTACGATTTAAACACCACACCTATTTAATCTATTCAGAAATCCACCTAACAAAACGTAACGATTACTATTTAAGAACTTCACTATACACCTCACTTTTTAAACCGTCAACAACAATTTTAATCTACACGTATTGTTGCATAATAAAAAACCCTTGAAAGAATGAACATCCCTTCAAGGGTTTTATATAATCTATGTCTAAAATATTGTTTGAAGATCGCGTAGTGAATGAATGATATAATCATATTCTTCCACTTCTCCAAACCCATAGTTAGCGTAGACAAAAGGAATCCCAGCTGCCTTCGCTGCTTGTTGGTCTCCTATCGTATCTCCTACATAAACGGGGTTTTTAAGTTGATTGCGTTCCATGATTAATTTTATATTTTCACCTTTTGAGAGTCCTGTTCTTCCCGGATTCTCATAGTCAATGAAATATGTCTCCAATTGATGGTATTTATAAAAAGCTTCTATGTATCCATCTTGGCAATTACTTACTATAAAAAGCTTGTATTTTTGAGATAAACTCTCTAATACTTCTTCTAACTGTTCGTAGAGCTGACCTCCTTTTTGCTCTAGAAGTACTCTCTCCGCTTCTCCGCATTTGTTCAACAACCGGGTGCGGCTATCTTCCTCTATATTTGGGAAAAAGTGTTTCCCTATGTCATGCATTTGAAGCCCCATTGTTGCTTTGAAATCCTCACTTGTTAATTCTTTTTCAATCTGATTATCTTCTTTCAAAATTTTATTCCAAGCTACCAGTACTGTTTCCCGTGAATCCCACAATGTGCCGTCTAAATCGAAAATAATGCTGTCCATGAGTTGTCCTCCTTTATTTTATCCTACTGCCAGTCTTGCTTATCCCATTTACCAAATTACTATTTTTCCTATTGTAACGTATTTTTGCATTTTTCTGCGAATAGCAGTAACTTTATTCTAATTCTATCGTCTGTAGAAAAGAGGTGGTAAATATATGAAACGGATTTATTTTATTTTGTTACCGATTTTATTCTTATTTTCCGCTTGCAGTTCTGTTGAAGATGGTAGTGCACCAGTCCTGTCTGATGTTAGTACTCCAGTCATGCCTGCTGATTTTGAATTTAGCCTTACATATGGTACCTATGGCAAACAAAAAGTGGATACTTCTAATGACATGATAATTAAAGATCTTGTGATAGACGGTACCATAGAAGCTGAGATACCTTTAACAGTCGAAGAAAAAGATCTCATCTATAATGAAATGTTAAAAATAAATATCATGGGAGATTTGGAGATCGATAGAGAGCTTCAGTGTGCAATAGAACCTCCTACATTCACCTCTTGGCACATTCAAATGAACGGGCAGACAAAGGAGTTTTCATATACTAGTTTTTGCGAGTATAATGGAGATGCTAAAAATCTGATGAGCTTGGAGAACTATATACATAAATTAGTTGCAGCCAAGGAGGAGTATCAGGAGTTACCTGATTCAAATGGCTGGTATGAATAAAATGAAACTTCACTTCTACACCAGCAAAAGCTTAGGATTCTTATCATTCTAAGCTTTTGTGTTCCACTGTACTTTAGGCGGAAAGAACCCCTCTGGACTCCGGATAACTTGTTCTTCCGGAAATACCGTTCGCATTACCTCAAAAACCTCCTGTTGCACATTTCCTTCCACCCACTTCGTTTTTTCTCCCATTTCATATTTCTCATATACACCTAAACGGGCTGTTCGCTTGCCTCCGCTTCCGTCCCCTGTAAAATCATCCACACACACCCTGTCCACTATCCCTTTTAGTTTTAACGCAAATCCTTCGGAAAACGGCAAGGCTGGTGCAATAGCCACTTGGGTTGGAATTCCCTCTTTATGCAATATTCTTAATGCTTTAAGTCTTGCAGGTATTGGTGGAGCTGAGGGTGAAAACCTTTTGCGTACCTCTTCTAGATCTGTTTCTATTGTGATGCTTACCATCACGCGGTCTCCCAATTTCTTTAGAAGGTCGATGTCCCTTGTCACAAGTGGGCTTCTTGTTTGAACAAAAAGAAAGTCAGGTGGCTCTTCTGCCATTACTTCTAATAGGGTTCGGGTAACCTCTTCCTTGTGTTCCACCGGTTGATAAGGATCGGTACTGGATGACATGAAAATGCTAATGGCCTGCTCTTTTTTCCTTAAAAGTCGCATTTCTTTAGCGAGCTTTTCTTTTACATCCTTTTTCACATCCACCCATGTGCCCCATTCCTGTTTGCGAAACAAGCCAACCGGGCTTTGTCTCACATAACAATAGGAACACCCAAAGGCACAGCCGATATAGGGGTTGAGGGTGTGGGTATAGCCTTTTAGAAACCCACTTGCTTTGGTCAATAGTTTTTGTGGTGTCTTCTCTGTTACTTCCACTCTCATCCTTTTTCTCCCTTCTTCCATAATAAATATCAATATTTTTCTCTTGTTGTTTCCATCATTTTCTTTATACTTAAAGTATTACAATACAAAAGGGGTAGATACATATGGTACTTACAGTTTTAAAACCTATTTTTGCCGAGTCTGCAAGCAATCTAGTGAATACAATCAGTTCTTATTCTGGAACGGTTTTATTTAAAAAGGAGCATTGGGTAGTTGATGCCAAAAGCTTGCTTGGTGTTTTGGCGCTTGCTCTTCAGCCAGGCCAGGAAGTAGAAGTTACTTCTGATGAAGGCGAAGAAGTATTTGAGGCGATTTTGGCTCTTGGGTACTTTGAAAAGAAATAATAATGGAGCATCCTTCCTCATTCATTGGGAAGGATGTTTTTGTTTTATCAGGAAATATCCAAAATATCATCTACACATAAACAGCCTGCTTCGCCGAATTTATCCACCACATGCAAGCGCCTCTGATAGGCATCGAGATGATGCACCGCTCCTACAAACAAATGGTATCTTCTTTTTTCATAATAGGTAATGGTTACTTCCTTACCCGTTTCCATCGCTTCGCAAAACAGCTCATTCATTTCTTCTAGCCGTTGTTCGTCAATTTCCGGCTTGGTTTGGTATAAATCCTCTTTGGTCCAATCGCGCAGCATCTTGACATGCTCCGGCAGCATCATGGACGTCCATTTAATGGTTCCGCGATCTCGTATCATCCTTAACATCCTTTCTTACATTTCTAGCTATAGCAAATTCTCTACGCCTTATGTCCGCCAACCAACCTGCTTCTATGGACGGCAGTTCCGGCATTGGTATAGGATACAGCCCTTAACAGCGCATTGGTTCCGTATTTTCCGCGGATGGTGTCCATTACATAGCCTAGGTCGCGTTTTTTTGGCTGTTCGAGTTCAAACAAGTTTAGTTGCATTTCACTGTCATCCACCATGTTAGAGAGCGAGATAGCAATCTTTCGGACGGTTTTGGGTTCATAATTTTCCTCAAACAGCTCAAGGCAAGTACGGTATAAGTCCATGGTGACGTTGCTTGCTCGTTCCATTGTTCGAGAGCGATAGAATCCTCCGCCAAGTTCATCGCGGCTGTAGCCAATTCCAAGACTGATGGTACGGCCGGCTTTTCGATGATGCCGCGTTCTCCTGGCGACTTCCTCACAGATTTCTAAGATGACTTGTTTCACTTCTTTCGGGTCTGTATAGTCGCGCATTAAAATCTGACTTTTGCCAAAGCTGATCTGCCCCTGAATAATGGGAGCGCCAAGCTCTGATAGATCAATCCCCCAGGCATGATAGTACAACTGATTTCCCATCACACCAAACTTTTTCTCCAGCAGCTCGAGGGGGTAATTTGCGAGCTGTCCAACATTGAAAATCCCCATTCGATTTAAGGTTTTTTGTACTCTGGATCCAATTCCCCACATTTCACTGAGAGGGGAAAGCGGCCAAAGCTTTGTTTTCACATCGTCATAAGTCCACTCGGCTATGCCCTTCTTTTTTGCTTCAAGATCTAGGCATAGTTTTGACATGAGCATATTCGGGCCAATTCCGATGGCGCATGGAAGCTGAAATTCCCGCTCCATGTCCTCTTTGATTTTTTCAGCAATCGTAGTGGCATCTCCCCAAAGCGCTTCTACCCCGTCGACTTGCAAGAAGCTTTCATCGACACTATAGGTATGGATGGCGTCCTTTGGGACATATCGGTTGAAGAGTCTCGTAATTTCTGTGGAGATGCGCAGATATGTTGCCATCTTGGGGTTTACAATATGGATGCGTTTGTCGTTTGGAATCTCAAACCGGCGGGAACCTGTCTTGATACCAAATTCCTTTTTCAACATGGGAGAGGCTGCAAACACCACGCTCCCCTGTCGCTCTGTATCCCCAACCACCCGCCAAATAGCAAGTGAGCGGATCGAGTCCCATCATCACTGCAGAGCAGCTTGCATAAAAGCTTTTCATATCTACACATAAAATCTTGTTGTTTTGGCATCTTGCTGTAATCCATGTCCACGAACCTTCACACCTCACTAAACAGAAAGTATGTTCGCATTAGTAGTATATACCCAATAATAAGCGAATATACGTTCGGTTTCAATGGTAAATTCCACTACATATTTCGACAAATACCTTTTTCAAGCTCTTGTTAAGTGGGCAAAACCCTTATAATAAAGGAAATGAGGTGAACGAAATGGAGAGAAATTTAGTGAAAAAAATGATTCGAAATTGTTTTATTCAATATCAGCATGACGTTGAATCTGTTCCGCTTAATGAGGAAGAGTACGAAAAAATGGCAGAGGAAGTGAGCAGAGCGGTTGCCGAAGATCCCGATCTGGAAGTGTTTGATGCGGTCAATGATGTAGTGTATGAATTTTTGAGTAAATGGTAAGAGACATAGCAAAATAATTCATAAATCCGACGTAATTACACAAGATAAAAGAAGAGTTCATCTAGAAAAGGAGCGACATCATGAAGAAAAAGCCTGTGCTTGTATTATGGATAATGGTATTCATCTCCATTCTGACACTCCCTTTTCTTGGGTGGAAGCACTTTAAACGTTTTTTGCCGGGAACATTATTTATGTCTATATTAATTGCATTAGAGAGCATTGTGGCGGAGAAGTATAAATGGTGGGCTATCTATAAAAAAATCCCGCCCTATTTTGTAAATGAATTTGCCTTTATAGTCGGACCGTTCTTTGCCGGTTCCCTTTGGATCTTACGTCTTACATATGGAAAAATCTATTTGTATTTCCTTTTGAATGCGTTTGTGGATGCCGTTTTCGTTTATCCTTTTAGTGCTCTATTTGAACATATAGGAATATTCAAAATGAAAAAAATGAGCCGCCATCAACTCTTTGGACTTTTTTTAATAAAATCCTTATTGATGTATGGTTTTCAGGCGATGTGGGAGAAGTACGTCCGTAAAAGTTCAGCCAAAAAACCTGAGCAAGAAAGACCCTACTCCATGTCCCCTGCAGAGTGAGCATCCTTCCCATGGAGCCACTCGATTAGCTTAACATCCTTGTTATTGCGCACTGCTGCATCAAGTGGAGTTAGCCCGTCATAACCAACCCAATTAAGATCCGCTCCTTGGCTGAATAAGTAATCTGCCACCAACAGTTGACCACCATGGCACGCCAACCAAAAAGCTTGTGTGGTTTCAAATGCGGAAGGAAGCAGCTGCGCATCTGCATAATATGTTTTTACTTCATCCAACATCCCCAGTGCAGCTGCATTCCAGAGCTTAGTCTGTGCTCCATTCTCCACAAGCAGGCGGGCTGTATCCCACTGTCCAAATGCTACCGCATCGTCTAATGGGGTTCCTTCTGCGATTACTGCTCCTGTGGCATTTATGTCCGCACCAGCATCTAGAAGCGCCTGAAGCACTTCCACATCATTACTGCTCGCAGCCCAGTGAAGAGGTGTCTCCGTGTGATGACCAGTAAATCTGGCATTCACTTCTGCTCCCGACTCCACTAGTGTGCGTACAACGGTTTCTCCGTTCGGAAAGTGACCAGGCCAATCGGTCGCCACATGAAGCAATGTGCGGGACACTCCAAACGCGTCAGATTTTTCATCATGATAGCCTTTTGAGATAATTCTTGCCGTGGCAAGGTTATGATGAGCAGCAAGTAAACACTCAAGAGCTGATACATCGCCTGTTTGTATTGCTTTAGTGACCTCGATGCCTAAATTTTCGTCTTCTAAGACAAAATTCATATGTATATGCCCCCATTTCATGTGTAAGATTACAAGAAAATCACGTCGGATAATACTTACTGTCGGAAAAGACGTGTTTACTGTCCGTTTGGAAGTAAATACTGTCGGAAATCTCAAAATACAAGCCAAACCCACCTATTTACTGTCCAAACTCAAGGCAATACATGCCAACCGACAACCTTCGTCAAACCCCGACAAATCACCCTCGCTAAGGAAACTCTCAATGAACAATAAAACGCCTTGCACCAATCACACAAGACGTCTCACAAAAGGATATTATCCCTCTTTCACTTCCACCTCAATATCCACCGGCTCGCTGTCATCCAACAGGTTCTTCAAGGTTACCTTATATAATCCCTCCGCTTGCTCCGTCACTTCCTCGACGTGCCACGGATACCCGTCTTCCACTTCTTCTAACGCCTTGGCAATAGCCTTTTGTTCGAGTTCATCCTGCCCTTCATCTACCACTACTTTTATAGCGCCAGACTGGGCCGGAAAGGATTCAGCCACTATGCCGGAGTTCCAAACAGTCACTTTCATTCCGACCATAAGATCAGCTGCTTCCAACGGCTCCCCTGCAGAGCTTTCCACTTTTGTATCCTCTTCAAGGGTATACATAGTTGCAGAAGTACCAGAGCCGCCACTGCTTGGGTGTTGACCCGTCACTAAAATACGTGTTTGTCCTTCATCAGAAACCGAAACGATATAACCTGTCAGATCTTCAACTGCCTGATCACCAACATCCACCGGTTCTTCATTTGGTGCTTCCTCATTAGAACCTGAATTGGAACCTGAACTGTTATTGTTGTCGTTGCCACCAGCTGTTCCACAACCGAATAAAAGAAGGAAACAAGCCAGCAATGACATGAATTTTATTGTTTTCATCCTATTCTCACCTCTTGCTCTATTGGACGGAAGAGGAATGGAAAGGTTACATTATTTTTGTCGAAAAGCCTTGCCGCCGAATTTTTCCACCACTCCTGGAAACACCTGATACAGTTTGCTGGCCATGTTCATCCAGCCAGGAAGATTAATTTCCCGGGTGCGAGTGAACATTGCATCTGCTATCCGTTTGGCAACATATTCAGGCTCAAGCATCCACTTATCCACTTTCTGCTTATAGCTACCAGATGAATCCGCGATATCAAAAAACTCCGTTCGGATTGGACCAGGGTTAACAGATGTTACAAAAATATTGGTATCATAAAGCTCCATTCTCATGCTATTGGTGAAACCGAGAACTGCATGCTTCGTTGCTGCGTACACACTCGACTTCGGAGTCGCAATCTTCCCCGCCTGTGAAGCAATATTGATGATATGACCTTGATTTTGCTCGAGCATGGACGGCAAGACCATCTTCGTACAAGCAATTAATCCATACACATTGACTTCAAACATTCCACTCATATCATCAAGGGAAAGATCTGCAATATCATCAAATTTTCCGTAGCCAGCATTGTTCACCAATACATCAACAGCAGGAATCTCGGTCATTAGCCGTTTGAAAGTATGCTCGATATCTGCCTGTTTACGAACATCCAATTGATAAAAAGGCGCTTCTATCTGATGATTCATGTTTATCTGAGCAGCTACCTGTTCCAACTTATCCAAGGATCTTGCCATGAGTACCGGTGTTGCTCCCCGCTTGGCAACCTCAAGAGCAAGTGCTTTCCCAATCCCACCTGAAGCTCCAGTAATTACGATATATTTACCTTGAAGACTAGCCATCGCTTACTTCCCTCCTGCTGTATATGTATAGGGCTTGGATGTTGCATCTTCTACAATCAAGCCCTTATCAAGTAGATAATCAATCTGGCCTATTGTTTCAGAAAGTGTTAGTAAAAGTTGTTTTTCATAGACAGATTTGAAAAGATACTGACAGATCTCATAAGCAGTGGCAGGCTGAACTTTGAGATAGTTTAATACCTTATTGGCCCGTTTATCCTGCTGCTTCAATCGGATCTCTAATAATTCCGAGACATTTCCAACAATATCCCCATGTCCTGGCAGCACCCGTTTAATCGGCAAACGTTTCATTTTTTCAATAGAGTGTATGTATTCCAGCATCGCTTTCTTCCGTTCCGTTTCATCAACATAAGGCGGCTCTACCAATGGATTAGGTGAAATATCCGCTAAAATTAAATCTCCACCTATCAATGTTCCGCTCTTTTCATCAAAGAGAACAAGATGGCTGCTTGCATGCCCCGGCGTTTCCATGATGCGCCAATTTGCCAAACCGTCTAGGCGGTCCCCTTCTCCAACAAAAGAAGTGAGCCCCCTTTGGCAAGCAAAACGTAAAGGCTTATCAATGGCATCCAATACAGGATAAAAGCGTTCCTCCACTCCCATCCGCTCAAACAGCTCTTTATAGTACGCTTCATGAGTGGAAAAGTAACGATGGTCCTGCGTCATCCAAGGGTGTGCCCGTTTATGCCCATATACTGGTATATTGGCGGGAAAATAATCCAATAAACCAACATGATCTGGATGATGATGTGTCACTACCACTTGATCAATGTCTAATACCTTCAGTCCATGACTGCTCAACTCGCGCTGAAAAACTTCCCAAGCTTCCATCGTTTTCACACCAGCGTCCACCAGTGTCACTTTATCGGTAATGATAATGTATGTATGTACGTCCCCAACCGCAAACGGAGTCGGGATTGTAATTTGTTTAATCTCTTGCTTACAAGAAACGTCGTTCATCATAATCCCCTTTTAATTCGTTTTAGTATATATATAAGTGATGTATTAAAATTATAACGAAATAATAGAACCAAAACAGCCATTGAATAACCATTCAATTATAGAATGCACTAAATAAGGGAAAAAAGAAAGGGGTATTCCTGAATAACTATTAAAATTTCCCAGTTCATTTTTTTGAAATAACGTCCACGCCTGTGTAGGAATTTTGAAGCAGCTTTCTCCAAATAAATTAAACAATCGTGACAAATATCCCCTTGACTTTCCATCCCTTCCGATGGATAATGTATAAAATTACAAATGATAACGTGACGAACGGGACCAGTAAAATGCTGCAAGATGAAAAGAGATGGAGGTTCACCGGCTGAAAGACCTCCTCATCCCCTGCACTTTTGAACCTACCCAGGAACAATCAGGCAAACCTGATCGTCCTCCCACGATACGGGAATCAAAGCTGGGTTCAACTAACCAATTAAGGTGGTACCGCGGATAAGACCTATCCGTCCTTTTATACAGGACAGATAGGTCTTTTTTCTATTTTAAAGGAGCGTGTTAATTATGAAGATAGCATTTATTGGTGCCGGTTCCATGGCTGAAGCGATTATCGCCGGACTGTTAAAACAGGGAATCTGTGCAAAAGAAGATATAACAGTGACAAATAAACAGGATCAACAACGTCTCGAAAGCCTTAAAGATAAATATGGCGTAACCATTATGGAAAATAAAGAAGCCGCTGTAAAAGGAGCAAATGTGATTTTCTTGGCCATGAAGCCTAAGGACGCTAAAGACGGAATTCAAGCAATCAAATCCTATGTAACAAAAGACCAGCTTATTGTTTCCGTACTGGCAGGCATCTCGACTGACGTCATTCAAGACCTTTTTGAACAAGAATTGCGTGTCATCCGCTCCATGCCAAATACATCAGCGGCCATTGGTTTATCTGCAACTGCCATTGCAAAAGGCTCCTTAGCTACTGAAAGCGACTTGACCCTAGTACAATCGTTGTTCTCCGCAATCGGTCTATGCACCATTGTAGAGGAAGACCAACTTCATGCTGTAACAGGGGTTTCCGGAAGCGGTCCTGCTTATATCTATTACATTGCAGAAGCGATGGAAAAAGCAGCATTGGCTCAAGGATTGGATGTGGATGTTGCCAAAAAGCTAGTCAGTCAGACTTTGATTGGAGCCGCTCATATGCTGCAAGAAACAGACAAAGATGCAGAAGTCTTAAGAAAAGAAGTAACAAGTCCAGGCGGCACGACACAGCGAGGGATTTCATTGCTAGATGAACTAAAAGTCTCCGAAGCATTTGAGAGCTGTATCGAAGGAGCGACAGAACGTTCCAGAGAAATGGGAGAGGAAATGGCGGAGAAACTGAAGGAAAAGGCATCAAATTGACCCTCAACCCCACAAAAAACAGCACTTGGAAGAGGGGTTACTTCCAAGTGCTGTTAAACTTAATCTAAAACTTCGACTTCAAACATCATATCTTCATATTCATCCATACTTACAAGAATTTCGTCTACAATCAATTGCAACTTCTCAGTTGATAATTCACTTTTCTTATACTTCCTCACCTCGGCACTTAATCTCTTCTGCCACTCTTCTTTCATCACTTCATCATAGTAGCTGTAGAAAGAGAGATATAAAGGAAGGCCATTGGGCCGCTCTTCACTTATCGCATCAGCAAATTTCACAGCCATGCTCTGTAACGCTTCAACCTCATATTCTTTAGATGTGTGCTGCAAGTTAAATTTTATCGATTCATGGTCTTTTGCTTTAAAACGAAACTCCTCCATGATGAATAAAGGGTCATTACTGAAGACGACCAGGTCATCATCCGTTGTCAAGAGCCAAGCATCCTTTTCACCAACATCCTTGACCTCACCCTCACCTGTAATAATGAGGTCATTGCTCATCACACTAAAAGAATCATAAGACTTATGAAGAGCAAAGATTGACATAATTGCAACTACACCAAGTCCTAATGAAATCAATCGCTCCAACCACTTCTTCTCGATCTTTTTCGTTAAGAGACCGTGAAGTAAATTTAATAAAAAAAGAACAATGAGTAATGTTGCAAGATTAAATACCACCTGCGCCCACCCTGGCAAAATAAAAGTCAAATTTCCAGCCCCCCATTACCAAAACTCATCCCCTATAAGGATTACCTAATTTGTTGATACCAGTTACAATTGATACACGCCCTATATTTAAACTATCCTCTAAAATGGTTTGATAGACGATATTGAAGTTACTATAGTAGGTTGGTATATCGCTAGGTTCAATAAAAATTCTTTCAAATGATTCATACTCAGCCCTAAAACTATGAAACTTCGTGATATCCATTCTATAAAAAACCTGATATCCCACTTTAGGATAAAGACTCTCTTCGCTCCAGTGTGGATTATTATGATGATCGACCACGATGGAACCGAGCAATCGGCAATCTCCTTCCACATACCCCTCCTCCATTGCTTCCCTTTGAAAACACATTTCTGGAGTTTCATTGAATTCGATATGCCCACCTGGAAAATCCCATCCTCTATCTCTGAGGTTGACCAGCATCAACTTATCCTGATAAAAGCAATAACCGTGAGCGCTGGTAATTAAATCTCTTGGCGGAAGTTGAGACTGCTTTTCCCAGGTTAATTGGACGATTGCATCCCCCCAAGTTACTTGTGTAGATGTCATGCGCATCCTACTCCTGTCAAATAAACTACATTAATTTTAACATAATTAACCAATAAGTAATGGTTTTACACAAAAAAGCTGTTACCAAGATCTTCATACCGGCGATGAGGACTTCTCTTCTCCTTTTTTCTCGTCACTCACGTCTTCATCACGTTCATGAGGACTTCTCTACTCCTTTTTTCTCGTCACTCACGTCTTCATCACGTCCATGAGGACCTCTCTTCTCCTTTTTTCTCGTTACTCACGTCTTCATCACGACTATGAGAACCTCTCCCCTCCTTTTTCCTCGTCACCGAGGTCTTCATCACGACAATCAAGAATTACCCACCAATTCCTAAACCAATAAAGCCTGTCCAGAAAGCCAAGACTCTCCAAACAGACTTACAACACCTATAAATTCTTCACAAAATCAGCCAATATCGGCGGGAATTCCTCAAAAGAAAATTTCACATTTAATCTTTCCGTCCATTGATGAGGATCCTTCCCCACTGGCCCCAAGTTAAACACCGGCATCTGCAATGCTTCCATCTCCGCAAAAGGAAGGGAATATGTGGCTCCGTAAACTGGGATATTAAACGGAAGACGATCTTTTGCAGAAAAGTCCCCCTTACCTATGAAACTCAAATCACATAAACCTGAGAAATAGCGCTGTTCATTAAATTCAACATCCGCATCCACTTTCCATTTCTGGATGAACTGACGTGCAGAATCCAATAACTCCTTATTGTCCGTCGCCACAGCAGGATAGTATGGTGGTGCAAAAAACAGAATAATCATCGGTCCTAAATCCTTGCATAAGGAGGCAACTTCTTCTACAACTTTGATGGACTGCTCCCTTTCGTCTAAATGTAAGTTGGAAACAATCATAGAAGAAATTCTTATGTTCATTTCCTGATCCCCATGAATGGCTTTTGCTTTTTCCAAAAGCTCTTCATAGGTATAGACCGCTACGTCTACAGGCATTTCTGTGAAAGATGTGAACCGTTTAAACTGCTCTGCTTTTCCTTTGCAAAATTCATTGATGTTCTTTGCCGCCTGCTTTGCGATACGAAGAAAGTCTGCCTCCCAATCGGTCAGCGATTTTTCCATAAACAAGACATTATATAGCGTCACCGCGGTGTGAGGGATTTGTACGGAATACTCCGTTTTTAAATCCTTTTGAATTAAGCTCGTTGGAGGTGGAGTCACTTCTGCATCTACCTGTTCACATAAATCCGTATTCCACTCCATCAGCTTTTGTATCTCTGACACCATTAAATTAGCATTGAGTCCAGCCAACGGCTCCCCGACATGTGTTTCTTTTCCGTAGCAGAAAAAGCCAGGCAATAGCTTTCCAATAGCTCCGGTATATAGATAGAGATTGTTGTCTCCAGGGTATTTTTGAAACATTGGTTCTGAATTAACGCAAGCCTTAAAATTCAAATCATGCTTCGAAGCTAGATCCCCCAACGCCGGCAGTGCCTGAAGCATCCCTTGTGAGTTTACCTCTTCATCCGGAACCGCCAATAGGAGTAGGTTTACATCCCATTTCTCACCAATAGCTTTTTCCAGAAGGGACATTTGGAGAGCCAGTCCGGCTTTCATGTCCATAACCCCTCTGCCAAACAACCAATCTCCTGAAAGTAGGTGTTCCTTTGCTTCAGCAGGTAGCGCATCGGCATTGTTCTCAAGTTCCCGCGTCAGCTCAACTGGTTGGAAGGCCAGGTCCTTTAGAAAACCATAATCCTCTACCCCTACCACATCAAAATGACTGACAAGCACAATCGTTTCTTTCTTTTCAGATTGCTTTACTAAAGCGGTTACAAAAGAACGCCCATCCTCCATACGATGAAGCTCCAGATTACCAGGGTTCTCTTGGAAATAATCCAGATGATTCAGTTGATAATAAATAAAGGAAGCTAAGCGCTTCTCTTCCCCGGATAATGTCACACTTCCGTGCTGGACAAGGGATACAAGTAGATTTGTCAACTGCTCTTTAGTTTGCCAGTGCATCTCCCATCCTCCTCTAGATAGTAGTATTTTTCTCCTATCATACTACTATTTTCAAGAATTGAACACCTATCTTTTGGTGGGAACAAAAACGTTTGATATAATATTTTAGGAACTCGAAATATATAGGAGGAATCATTTTATGAAATCAACATTATTTTCCCCATATACAGTTAAAGGTGTCACGTTGAAGAATCGAATCGTCATGTCTCCAATGTGCATGTATTCCAGTCATAATGAAGACGGACATGTTCAAGATTGGCATATGACTCACTATGTATCACGCGCAGTTGGCCAAGTAGGACTGATTATGGTGGAAGCAACAGCTGTCCAGCCACAAGGAAGAATTTCTCCACAAGACCTTGGAATCTGGAACGACGAACATATTCAAGGATTTCAAGAACTAAATAGACAAATCAAGGTCCATGGATCAAAAACGGCCATCCAGCTTGCTCATGCCGGCAGAAAAGCAATGGTAGAAGGCGACATCTATGCACCATCCGCCTTGGCATTTAATGAAAAAATGAAAACTCCTGTGGAAATGTCTACAGAGGATATAAAAGAAACAATAGCTGCGTTTGTGGAAGGCGCCAAACGTTCCAAGGAAGCAGGATTTGATATTATTGAACTTCACGGTGCTCATGGATATTTAATCAATGAATTCCTATCACCACTTACGAACAAACGTAAAGACGAATACGGTGGAAGTACAGAAAATCGCTACCGCTTCCTTCGTGACATCATTGATGGTGTAAATGAAGTATGGGACGGACCATTATTTGTCCGTGTATCAGCTAATGACTATCACCCTGAAGGCTTAACAGCAGAAGACTATGTAACATATGCAAAATGGATGAAAGAGCAAGGAGTGGACCTTGTAGATGTCAGTTCAGGTGCGGTGGTGCCGGCAGCGATTGATGTGTACCCTGGCTACCAGGTTGGTTTTGCAGAAACTATCAAGTCCGGTGCTGCTATTGATACAGGTGCGGTTGGGCTGATCACTTCTGGGTTGCAAGCGGAAGAAATTTTAAGAAATAACCGTGCAGATTTAATCTTTGTTGCAAGGGAACTATTGCGTGACCCTTACTGGCCAAGAACAGCTGCCAAGCATCTTGGTGTAGAGATTGAGTCTCCAAAGCAATATGATCGTTCTTGGTAATACAAACGGCCACTCATCGAAGAGTGGCCGCTTTTTTAATTTGATGACTCAAGCAGGTTTTTCTTTTCTTCTTTAACAGAACGCAACTCTTCTTCCATTTGATCACGCTGGCCTTTTAAACTTCCAAGCAACCTGGAAACTCTTCCGATAATCTGAGACGTCTGGTCATAGCTTTCCGTAATTTTCCCGTGCACCATCCAATCTACAATCAGTCCGTCAAAAAAGTAATCAGCAAAAGTCAGCATCCCGCCAACTTCAATCGTGGAATCAAAGTGATGCTTGATATCAAGTAACTCATCTTGGAACACTCTCAACTTATTTTGCGCCTGATGAATATGTTTTTTGGCTTCATCCAAGCGGCTGTGCTTCATCGCAGTGGAAACCATTCCGCCGCCGAACATATCAAACGTGGACCAGCCTTTTGCAGAATCTAAAGAAGATAACGCCCGCTCCAAAGTATGCAATGCCAATTGACCGGCATCTATTGCCTCATCGTATTCATTCAGGTTCGTTTGCAGGTCTGCTTCTTTATCCGCAAGATCAAATAATTTTACACTCCATACCGAGTTGGAGTCGTGAATAAGCTTTTCCTTCTCCCGAATAATCTTTTCATATCTAACGGGAGCATTTGCCACTGGTGCAAGTAACGCTTGAAATTCAGCCAGTTCCTGTTCTACATCTTGAATCGTTTCAACAGCTTCGGTATATTTTAGTTTTGCAGCTAGAGCTTCTTTCTGTTCTTGGTCAAGTTTCTCTAGCTTTTTACCGATCATCGAATAGAAAACACTCGTCAGTGTAAAGCCTTCAAGACGTGCCACATCGTCTTCTTCTTTTTCCAGTAGCGACTCCAACTGTATTTTTTTACGCTTTTCTTCTTCCAAATATGTATTCAGTCTTTCAATATGCTCTTCGTACTTTGCCTTCTTACGCAGGTTATCTTTTACTTCAAGTAACTCTTGGTTTAAATCTGTGAACAAAATAAATCCCCCTTTAATTAAACTCTCATAATCTATTTACGAACGAAAGCTCCATTAGTTTCAGATTCTTAACTCAATGTTTAACCTGCATCAAACTTGTCCACAGAAAGTCCTCACCAAATATGTCATTTGCTTGCGGAATTTTTACCATTTCCCTGAATTCCTTTATCTCAAAGTCTTTTGAAAAAAGACGCTTTAATCTTTCTTCGGTATAACCAATTCCACCGTTCATGCTTCCTTGTTCATAAACATCCCAGTCAGCAGTTGCTGCAGCCGCTTTAGTATTAAAGCAGACCAAACCGAAGTGACCATCTTTTTTTAGAGCTTTTTTTATTGTTTCTATATAGCTCAATCTGCGATGTGGAGCAAGGTGATGGAACATGCCACTGTCATAGACAAAATCATAAGTGTTGGGTTCGAATTCGTAATCAAAAAGGGAAGCATGGTGAAAGTTAATATCCACTTTTTCAGAAAAAGCCCTTTCTCTGGCCCAATTCAATGCATTTTCCGAAATATCAATAGCATCTACTGTACAACCCATTTTTGCTAGATAAATTGCATTCCTCCCAGGGCCGCACCCTATCTCTAGTACTCGTTTAGGTGACAGTCCCTTACCCAAATAGGAAACTAAATTTTCATCTGGACCATTCACTTTAAAGAATGGGATTTCTTTGTTTCTATCCTTATAAAAGTCATTCCAAAAAGCCCCCGGTTCTCGTAAAAGTCCGTCTAACATTTCGTAAAGATCTTCATTATTTATTATTTCTTTAGCCATCTTATCTCCCCCTTACCTTATATGTAATATTGTACCAATATCCTGTCTGTACATTGTTACAACCCTTTTAAGATTAGATGAAATAGCCAAAACTGGAAACCATTATTCCCTATTAAATCTCAATCTACCACAATTCTAATCCCCCTATTTTTCTTCTAATAACTCTAAGTGATGTATAGGGTATGGACGCACAAAATTATGTTCCACCCCACCTAAAATCATTCAGGCTAATGATATATAATCCACACACTCTCCATCTTTGTCACATTCGTAATGAAAATGTAACAAACCCAAAAGAGGACGATTACCTCGAAAGCAATCGTCCTCTCCCTAATGATTTTTATTTTATCGAAATTACATCAAAATCGTTTACCACAACCGTGTTAGAAAATATCTCTTTCGCCTCTTCCATTAATAAGAGAACATCCTCTTGCTGGTACCTCGCACTTATGTGCGTTAAGAGCAATTGGTTCGCTGCTGCCTCCTTGGCAACTTGCGCCGCCTGGACAGTAGTGGAATGGAAATACTCTCTTGCAAGCATTTCATCCTTTGCTGCAAAAGTCGCCTCGTGGATAAGAACATCCGCAGCTTCTGCCAACTCAACAGAAACAGGCGTATACCTTGTATCTCCAAGTATGGTGATCACCTTTCCCTTTTTTGGAGGACCAATAAAATCTTTTCCTACTACTATTCTACCGTCAGACAAGGTAATGCTTTTCCCCTCTTTTAGTTTTTGAAGGTGAGGGCCTGATGGAATATTGCTTTGCTTAACCTTATCCATCAATAAAGCTCCAGGCAAGTCTTTCTGAATAATTCGAAAGCCAAAGGAAGGAATTCCATGGACAAGTTTTTTCCCCTTTATGGTGAAATCCTCTTCTTCCAAAAATAATCCGTCCTCTTCAAACTCTTCAATAATTAATGGATACTTCACATGCGTCATACTCAC
This sequence comes from Bacillus sp. m3-13, assembly GCF_000175075.1. Classification (NCBI taxonomy): domain Bacteria; kingdom Bacillati; phylum Bacillota; class Bacilli; order Caryophanales; family Bacillaceae; genus Bacillus; species Bacillus sp. m3-13. The sequence goes on along the minus strand of NZ_ACPC01000017.1, from coordinate 23,694 downwards.
TCGCAAAGAGGTTTCAATGTATTCTTTTATCCCTACCGGCCCGTAAACCGTCAAAGGAGTGTCCCCACCTTGAAAAGAACGGCTGCTTAAAAGACCTGGCAAGCCAAAGATATGATCTCCGTGTAGGTGGGTGATAAATATTTTGGAAATCTTTCTTGGTTTTAATGATGTATGTAAAATTTGATGCTGTGTTGCTTCCCCACAATCAAAGAGCCACACAGAACCCTCTTTATCATCTATATGTAATGCCAGCGAGGATACATTTCGGTGCTTTGCTGGAACACCAGAACCTGTACCTAAAAAAGTTAGTTTCATATTCATCCGCTCCTCTTGTTCCATTATACTCAAAAAAGAAATTTTCCATAATACAATCAATGAATATAGTACAATGATAATATCACGGATAAAGGAGAATGGACGCTATGGATAACATTTCTACAATCGTATTTGACCTAGACGGTACGCTTTATGAGGACACACACCATTTTCAGTATTACGCCGACCTTCTCAAAAACAAGTTACCAGCGGAAAAACAGACTACGTTTGAAGAAGACTATAAAGCTATTGAGGCAGGGACACATACCCTTAAGATGGGTAGGGTGTATGATGCTAAAAAAGATTTAATTCTGGCCCATAATGATGGGAAGGTATCTAGAGGATGGACTTGGGGGGGAGTGGAAGTATCACAAGAAGAACTTACTTCCTATTATCCCGAACCTCTTCAATTTGACCTGTTTGATATGCTCAGTATCGGGGATCTATGGTGGGTACCGGTTTCCATTGCCAAACACTACGGATTAAGCAGCGAGGAAGCATATGCGGCATTCCTGCAAACAAGAGAACATATGATGACAGATGACTTTCTATTAGAACCAGTAGCAGAGTTTGCTAATGTATTAGAAAAGCTCCATAAAAAATATACATTAATTCTTATGACTAATAGCCCGCAGACAGACAGCGATGTCATATTGAAGAAACTCGGATTCACTTCTTACTTTCATGATAAAATTTATGAAGCCAATAAACCGGTACATACAGCAGATCGTCTTTCATACATATCTAAGGAACACCATGTTCCTTACAGCCAAATGCTGAGCGTTGGTGATAACTATATTAACGAAATTCTTCCTGCTGCATTATTGGGTTGTAGTACAATTTGTATCGATCCTTTTAACCTATTTAAAGAAAGCGAAGCAACCTATACAGTCTCTGGATTATCAGAGCTTTCTAAGCTATTAGATAAATCTTTTTTGAAATAACACTTCACGGTGTTATTTTTTTTTGAATAAAACGCTTGCTTTTAGAACACTTGTTCTATTATAATAAAAACAGAACAAACGTTCTAAATACTAATGAGGTGATACTAATGAAATTAATCCAACAATCTTTCTACGTTACTTTGAAGCTATTGGCTGTTTCCGGTTTTGCCATTCTTTTTTATGTCATGATGACAGATAAGACAAGCAATGCCCCAATGTTTATGCTTAGCTTGATGACTTCCCTTAGTTTAATTGCAATTCCTGGTATGAAAAATGTTATCAATAACTACGAAGAGACTCACCATGAATCCTGATTCTTCTTCCGTAACCAAGGAAACCGCCCTCAAGATTGCAAAAAGATTGATACATTACAATGTTACTAATGACTTGGATATTATTAGTTCTGTGGTAGATGTTTGCAAAGAAGATGTCGTTTCCTATCTAAATAAGCCAACCAAAATTAAAAAAGCCCTGCACTCGAACATTACAGGACCGGATTAATCAGTTATTATTCTTTTGTTCTTCTACTGGAATCTCAGGAATAATAACTGGTGCTACCCCTCCACCACCGCTTCCACTCTCATGATAATACATCGGAACTTTTCCTGGAATCACTAAATCTCCTATTTTTACAGAGTTATTTATCTCCATTGGCTGTTCGACCAACGGAATGATAATGTTCATCTTCACACTAACATTTACATAGACCTCTATAACTGTATTATTTATACCTGTTTCAATCACTTTCGTTTCCACATTCGAGATGACATCACCGAGGATCTCGAACCGCACCGGTATTTTAGGACCAAGATTGGAAAAAAGAGTCGTTTTGGTGGCCATCCCTAACGGAACCTTATACACAATCCCATTCTGCTTTTTTGATTCTTCGTAATCTATGTTCAAATCATTTTTATATGATTCCATTCCTTCCAGATTTCCTTCTTCAAGGAAATCCAAATACCTTTGGACTCTTAATGTAGTTTCAGATATCACCGTATTGACTACTTTATGATTGGTACTAAAAGCTACATGATCTGTACCTTCATTTAATACGATAATTAATTCCTCTGGATTTAGACTGTTTGCTATCTTCTTTGAGACGGCATCATTAATAGCTTGTGTTGCAATCTGACGTGCTTTCGTTTCTGCTATACTCCTTAAACTCGGTTCCAGGTTTTTATTGATGATGATCAAACTAAAAACCGTTAAAACATTAAATAGTATAAACGTAATTAAAAACACGTACTTTAATGGCAGTGGCCCACTTTTCAATAGGGAAGTACGACGCATTCTTCTCATAGTTGCAATCCTCCTCCCCTTATATATATAAGATTGTTGGACAGATTATTAATCATTTTTTGAGTATTAAAAGACAAAAAAAACCTGTAAACAAATGTTGTCTACAGGCCAATAATTACTTATTCTAAAAAATCCTTCTGAAAACTAGTCGTTATTTTAGCCTTTGAGCCTGCATCAGCAGTATTCTTATTCTTAATACCCCTTTTAATAATCCCCTTCCCGAATTTATCTTCTAGATCTTGAAGGGTTTTATGCAATGGCTCTTTCTTAGCATCTTCTTGAAACGTAAACAGATCAAGCTGTTTAACAGAATCATCTTTTTCCACAAGTTCTTGAGCAGTTACACCCAATAAGCGGACAGGTTCCCCGTCCCAATGCTTTCTAAGCAAAAACATAGCAGCTGCTTTAATAGCACTTTCACCTTCTATTGGATTAGGTAGTTTTCGGCTCCTTGTCACCGTATGATGAATGCCATATCTGATCATTAGCTGAATGTTATGGCTGAGCACTGACTTTCGTTTCATTCTTGCACTCACAGAAGATGACAGTTTTTCGATGGTCTTCTCTAACAAACGTTCATCTTCTGAATCCTTTGGTAAAGTAGTAGAGTTTCCAATACTTTTAAATTCAGAGACACTATCGGGATCAACTGGACGAGTGTCAACTCCATTTGCTCGCTTTTTCAGCCGCTCTCCATTAATACCAAGCAGGTGTTTTAGTTGATAATCATTGCCTTTAGCCAATTCACCAATTGTTGTAATACTTATTGTCTTTAATTTTTCAGCAGTCTTGGCCCCTACACCATGCATTTCCCCCACATTCATAGGCCAAAGGATTTTATCAATTTCTCTTTTTCGTAGGATAGTAATTCCCATGGGCTTTTTCATATCCGATGCCATCTTCGCCAAGAATTTATTCGGGGCAATTCCAATACTACAGGGCAACAAAAGTTCTTTTTGTAACCTCAATTGGATTTCCTCAGCAATTTGTAAAGGTGTTAGTGGTCCGGCATAATCTGTCACATCCATATAACCTTCATCGATGGAAACCGGTTCAACTTGGTCTGTATACTCCCTTAGCAAATCAAACATGGCTTGTGAACTCTTCCTGTACCGGTCAAAGTTAGGCTTTCTCACAATAAGCTGGGGGCATTTTTGCCTTGCTTCCCATAAAGGCATCGTTGTTTTCACACCAAAGGCTCTCGCCTCATAACTACAAGTGACGATAATCCCTTTTCGCTCTTCTACATTACCCGCAATTGCTACAGGCTTTCCCTTAAGCAAGGGATCATAGGCCATCTCGACAGACGCGTAGAAGCTATTCATATCTACATGAAAGATTACTTGATGTACTTTTTTTCCACTCATACAATCCACCCTAAGCTTCTCTGCCTATTTTATTTAACAACCAGCTTTGTCAGAAGTTCGCTTAATGCTTTTAGTTCATCCGTACTTAATGATATTTTCTCTAGGAACTTGTTTGGGACACACTCTACCTCTTTATTTAAGGCTTTTCCTTTCGGGGTAAGAGTTATCACAACACTTCGTTCATCTTTTTTGGAGCGACTTCTTGTAATTAAGTGATTTGTTTCCATACGCTTTAGCATGGGAGTTAAAGTACCAGAGTCCAAAATCAGCTTCTCACCCAACTCTTTTACTGAAATGGCATCCCTTTCCCACAGTACCAATAGGACCAGGTATTGAGAATATGTTATTCCCAGCTCATCTAAATATGATCTATATAATTTCATCATTTTCTTTTCTGCAGAGTAAATTTTAAAACAAAGTTGATTATCTAATTTTAAGTTGCTATCCATACATATATCTCCTTTAAATCTCGATAATACTATTGTACAACTCACTTACCTTTTACACAAATACCTTTTGCACAACTTATTAGTTGACTAAATAATTCACACGCGATAAGATAGAAGGGAATTAAGTTTTGCGCAATATAATTTTACACAATTAAAAGGAGCGGATTAGACATGGATGCATTATATACAGCAAAAGTTACAGCCTCAGGTGGTAGAGCAGGAAAAATTCAAAGCGAAGATGGAACTTTAGATCTTGCACTTGCAATGCCAAAATCATTAGGTGGAACAGAAAAAGAAGGAGCAACTAATCCAGAACAACTATTTGCTGCCGGGTATTCCGCTTGTTTTGACAGTGCACTAAACCTTGTAGCACGTCAGGCGCGTCAGAAAATTGAATCAGAAGTTGTTGCAGAGGTTTCTATTGGTAAAGACACGGATGGTGGCTTTAAACTGGCTGTCGTGTTAAACGTTAGTATTAATGGAGTTACTCAAGAGGAAGCAGAGAAGTTAGTTAAACAAGCACATGAAGTTTGCCCTTATTCTAAAGCTACCAGAGGAAATATTGAAGTGGAACTAGTAACAAGAGCACAATAATTCAAAATAAGACCACCAGCTAGAAAAAGGCTGGTGGTCTTATTTTGTATAAAAAACTTAATATGTATTTTCCCTATAAAGTAGAAGCTTCCACCGCATCCTTGATATGATGGATTTTTTCAAGGCTTCCCACTAAGTTATTCGGATCAATAATTGCAATCAATCGACTATCAAGATTTACCATCCCGCTTATATACGGAGAAGACTGAAATGCCAACACGTTTAAATCCTTAATAGCCTCTTTTTTCACATCCAATATTTCCTTTGCATCTTCCACTAATAACCCTATGGAAAGTTCCGATGTTTGCACAACAATTAATCGTGTTTTATCATTCACTTCAATGGGGTCAGAAAATAATATATGCTTGACATCAAAAACTGGTATTAGTTGTCCCCTTACTTTCATAAGGCCTTTTAAATAAGCTGCCATTTCAGGTAGTGCTGTAACAGTCCCAAGCTTTTCAATAGAAACCACATTTTCAACTGCTATGCCATACTCTTCTTCCTTTGTTTCAAAAATTACTAGTTTTTTGGATTCCATGACTATTCTCCTATTCGCCCTTTTTCTCTATTATAAAACAAGGTATAAAAAAAAGCTTGGCAAATTCACCAAGCTTTCCCATTTTATTTTGCTACTTCCTTCATGATACTTACAACCAATTCCGTTGTTTTAATCAATTCTTCAATGGGCATTCTTTCATTAGTCGTGTGAATTTCTTCGTACCCAACTGCTAGATTTACCGTTGGAACGCCAAATCCTGCGATAACATTGGCATCACTGCCTCCGCCGCTACGTTGAAGTTCAGGCGTTCTTCCGATTTCAGTAACGGCACGCTTAGCCACTTCTACTACATGATCACCATCAGCAAATTTGAAGCCTGGGTACATCACGTCTACTGTTACTTCTGCACGGCCACCCATGTCTGCTGCAACAGTTTCAAATGCATCCTTCATTTTCGCTACTTGTGCTTCCATTTTTTCTGGAACCAAGGAACGAGCTTCTGCTAAAATATCGACACGGTCACAGACGATATTTGTTGGACCACCGCCTTCAAAACGTCCAATGTTTGCAGTTGTTTCTTCGTCAATCCTGCCTAATGGCATTTTTGCAATGGATTTTGCTGCAATCGTAATCGCAGAAATTCCTTTTTCCGGTGCAACTCCAGCATGAGCTGTCTTCCCGTAAATAGTTGCTTTTACTTTTGCTTGTGTTGGTGCAGCGACAATGATGTTTCCAACTGTTCCGTCGCTATCAAGAGCAAAACCGAATTTTGCAGTTACTAAAGCTGGATCTAGAGCTTTTGCTCCTACAAGACCAGATTCTTCACCAACTGTGATAACGAACTCGATTTTTCCGTGTTCAATATTATTTTCTTTTAATACTTTTACTGCTTCAAGCATTGCAGCAAGGCCTGCTTTATCATCAGCTCCAAGGATAGTTGTACCGTCTGTCACTATGTAGCCGTCTTTAATGGATGGTTTGATTCCCTTACCAGGAACTACTGTGTCCATATGGGACGTGAAATAAATGGTATCCACACCATCTTTAGTACCTTCAAGTGTACAGATCAGGTTACCTGCACCATGTCCGGTTTCATTCATGGTATCATCTTCTACTACTTGGACACCAAGCGCAGAGAATTTTTCTTTTAATACTTTACAAATCTCTGCTTCAAATTTTGTTTCTGAGTCCACCTGGACAAGCTCTAAAAATTCTTCGACAAGTCTGTCTCTGTTAATCATATGTATGTTCCTCCTACTACTTATTGAATCCCATCCTATTATAACCTATTCATGCGATTTTTTCCTTGCTCAACCTAATTAATCGGCAAAGTAGCGGTATCAAATTCTTGAATGGATCTTCTATATTCATCGTAACGCTCCGTAAAGGTATTACTTGTATATTCCTTGATTGTTTTTCTCCAAAAAGCCTGAGCGGGATAGTTATTTTCAATCTGGAAAATTTGCCATTTACCAGGGAACATAGAAAACAGCTGTTGAGAGGCTATTGTTCCCACCCCTTTTCCATGAAACTTTCTCAGGACAAAGAACTCTTCTATAACATTTGGTGAACCTTCGTTTCCCTCTTCTACCAGGGCAAAACCGGCAAGTTCTTCACCAGAAATAATAAAAAATGCATGATACTCATTGTTATTCCAATACTTGTCTAAATCAAATGGTTTATACTTTCCATCCGTTTCTAATGTAATTTGCTTATTAAATCTTGTGAACTCGTAAATATAAAACTGAATTATATTATGAAGAACCGCTTCCTGATCTTGATTCACTTTTTTCAGATTAACCATATTATTCTTCCCCTTTTTAGTTAAAAAAGATAGCAGGCTTTTTCCACCTACTATCTCTCCTCATGAATTATAGTGGGATGTTCCCGTGTTTTTTATAAGGTCTTGATTCTTTTTTATTACGGAGCATTTCTAGTGATTGAATCAATTTAATCCTTGTCTCTCTTGGATCAATCACGTCATCTACCATACCTTGGCTTGCTGCAACATAAGGATTGGCAAACTTTTCACGATACTCTTCAATCTTCTGAGCGCGTGTCTCTTCTGGATTATCGCTCTCATTGATTTCTCGGGCAAAAATGATGTTTGCTGCTCCTTGAGGACCCATTACTGCGATTTCCGCATTCGGCCATGCAAACACAAGGTCCGCGCCAATGGATTTACTGTTTAAGGCTACATATGCGCCACCATACGCTTTACGCAAAATCACGGTCAGCTTTGGTACAGTCGCTTCGGAATATGCATAAAGGATTTTGGCACCATGACGGATGATTCCGCCGTGCTCCTGTTTCACACCCGGGAAGAATCCCGTGACATCTTCAAATGTAATCAATGGAATATTGAAAGAGTCACAGAAACGAATAAACCTGGATGCTTTATCAGAAGAATCGATATCAAGTCCGCCTGCCATCACTTTTGGCTGATTACAAACTAGTCCAACAACTTCTCCCTTCAGCCTTGCCAATCCAACTACGATATTTTTGGCAAAATCCTTATGAACTTCCATAAACGACCCTTCATCCACTACCTGGTTGATTACAATTCGAACATCATAAGGTCTAATTGCGTCAAACGGGATGGCATCGGCTAAATCTGGACGGTAATCATCACCTTGTTCACAAGAAATTCTTTCTGGCTTTTCTTCATTGTTTTGTGGAAGGTAACTTAGCAGGTTGCGAACCTGTGCCAGTACCTCTTCCTCCGAAGAACTGGAAAAGTGAGCATTACCGCTTATCGCGTTATGTACTTTAGCTCCACCAAGACCTTCTGAACTGATTTTCTCTCCTGTTACCGTTTCAATCACCTTTGGTCCCGTGATAAACATTTGACTCGTCTTTTCCACCATGAAGACAAAATCGGTAATGGCCGGAGAATAGACAGCCCCACCTGCACAAGGCCCCATAATAACTGATATTTGAGGAATCACTCCTGAATAGATAGAGTTTCTGTAAAAAATGTGACCATATCCATCTAATGAGAGAACACCTTCCTGGATACGCGCACCACCGGAGTCATTCAAGCCGACAATGGGTGCACCATTTTTCGCTGCCATATCCATGACATTGGCGATTTTCTTTGCATGCATTTCTCCTAGGGCTCCACCAAATACAGTGAAGTCTTGTGAAAAAAGATAGATTGGTTTGCCGTTCACTTTTCCATAACCTGTAACGACGCCATCTCCAGGTCCTTTTTTTCCCTGCAGCCCAAAGTCATTGCAACGGTGTTCGATAAATGGATTAAGTTCTACAAAAGTCCCTTCATCCACAAGCAGTTCGATACGCTCTCTGGCAGTCAGTTTCCCTTTTTCATGCTGCTTGTCAATTCGATCGTCTCCACCGCCAAGTTCTACTTCGCGACGTTTGTCATAAAGCTCGTTTATTTTTTCATAAATATCAATTGTCATGTTGTTTCGCCGCCTTTTCGCAGAATTCTACCAATACGCCATTGCTTGCTTTTGGGTGCATGAAAGCGATGTTCGCCCCGCCTGCCCCGACACGAGATTTCTTGTCTATCATAGGTATTCCCTTTTCAATCATTTCTTGAATTCTATCTTCTATGGATTCTACACTTAAGGCTACATGGTGAATGCCTTCCCCACGCTTTTCAATAAATTTGGCAACCGGACTATCAGGAGAAGTCGGTTCCAATAACTCCAGCTTACAATTCCCGGCATTGATGAATGCCACTCTTACCCTTTGCTCCGCTACATGTTCCACAGCTTCAAAAGTCAACCCCAAAGCCTCTGTATAAAATGGAAGCGCTGTCTCAATTGAGTTTACAGCAATCCCAATATGATTTACATTTTTAATCATGCCAATCCCCCTTGTTGTATGTCCCCTAACTATGACTCTATAACAATTCGACTTTTTGTGCAAAATTCCTTCCTTTTTCGTCTAGAATCCTAACTTGAGAAAGAATCGAAATCCATGTAAAATAGGGATAGTAGAATAAATGGGGAGTGAATGAACTCAAATGATGAACCGCAAATTCCAAAAAGTTGTCGTATATTTAATGATTGGCGTCATGCTAATCACGACACTATTAGCTGGAGCTTCCATGTTTTTTTAATAGATTAACAGACAAAAACGAGCCGGAGATACTTGGCTCGTTTTTTAATTAACTGTAAAGCTTTAAAAGGGAATCAATATTTAACAGAAAAACTACAAACACAACGTTCATAAGCAGTGTAATAATAAATTCCTTAGATTCCTTAATATAAAGATATTGAATGATTGCCTGGAGGCAAAACAGAACGGTAAAAAAGATAACAAAGAGATGCTCTATTTGAAGTACACCTGTTTCTATAACGGCCGGGTACGTAATAAAGACTAAAATGACACAAATAATCCTTCCGAGCACATCTATTTTCTTCCCTTTTTGGATCTGTAAGCTTCGCACGTTTTATTCCCAGTAACTTTCTCACTGCTACATCCACGAATACAAGCGCTACAGCTATTGTTAACATCAACCACACAAAAGTCATGCCAACACTCCTCTCCTATAAAACTCTACGAAATTGCGCTATTTTGTACCAGCAGAACAAATCTCCATGATAATGGAGAAAATTAAGAGCAATAATTAATAAGAATCCCAATACCTCTCCCACCATAAAGCCCACCAAAACAAAAATAACTCACTCCCACATACATCGTGAGTCTAGTCCTAGCCTGTTGTGCTACTTCAAATTGACCTTTGCTTTCTGCCACTTTAATCAGCCTACTGATGATGAGATACATCAGAATTAGGTGCAACACTCCAAGCCCTGTATAGTAAAGAGCGTTAAAAAAGTAATCCCCATTGTAACTCATTGGGTCTGCCGCATTGGCTTTCGGTATGAAAAAAGTGGGAAAAGATATGATTGCAATACCAACTGCCCAACTTCTCTCCTTCTCAAAATCAAGTTGCATCAACCCATATGCAATCATGGAATAACCCACAAAATCCGGTATTATATCTACATACTCAATGTTTATGTCTATTAATACAAAAAGAAATCCCCATAATATTTTTGTAAGTCCTCTATATGTATCATACATATTATCCCCCCTCAAACAAAAAGTCTATTGCTTAGTAATACGTTTAAAAACTCCTGAAGTTTCAATATTTATTCCCAATAAAAAAACCGAACCAAATGGGTCCGGCATCTTTTTAGAAACCTAGCATTCTCGGAATAAATAACACAGCGTCCGCCCAATATGTGATAATCATCAAGATGAAAATTCCCATTAATAGAAATGGAGTGGTTGCTTTAATCAGCTTCTCGATTTTCACATCCGCAATGGAGGAGACAACAAACAGGCCAGTTCCAACAGGAGGGGTTAAAAGGCCAATGGTCAAATTAATACAGATGATGACACCGAAGTGGATAGGATCTATCCCAAATGCCACAACAAGAGGCATCAATACAGGAATTAATATAATTAATGCGGCAATGCCGTCCAAAACCGCCCCGAGCAACAGAAGCATCAAATTCACCATCAATAAGAAAACTAGCGGATTTTCTGAAATGCTTAACATACCGTCAGCAACAAGTTGCGGGATTTGTTCAAACGCAATCATCCAACCAAAGATGTTTGCCATCGCAATAAGAAACGTTACGGTTGCGGTACTTATTACCGTGTTCATTAATAGCTTTGGAATGTATTTCAGTTTCAACTCCTTATATAGGAACATGCCTACTATCAGAGCAACGAAACATGCTACCGCAGCGGATTCCGTCGGAGTAAATGCACCGCTTAAAATACCAAAAATAATGATAAATGGAACGCTTAATGCAGGAATGACATACAAACCGTGATGTAGAATTTCTTTAAAAGATGAACGTTCACTTTTGGGGAAATTATACTTATAACCCAAAAAGGCAATGAGACCAATAAAACCTAGACCATATATGATTCCGGGAATTATTCCTGCCATGAATAACCCACCTATGGAGGTGCCAGAGAGAGTTCCATAAATGATGAATATCATGCTTGGAGGAATGATAGGGGCGACAATGGAGGAGGCAAGGGTGAGCGCCGCGGAAAACTCTCTTGTGTACCCTTCTCTTTCCATTTCCGGAACCATAACTTTACTCATCATCGCTGCTTGAGCATTTGCTGAACCTAAAATGGACGCAATAAACATATTGGATATAATCGTAACGTAAGCCAGGCCACCCCTCACGTGACCAATTAATGTTTTGGAGAACTTTACGAGCCTTGTCGTAATTCCCCCGCTATTCATCAATTCGCCCGCGAGCATGAAGAGTGGGATTGCCAATAACCCGAAATTTTCTAACCCAGAATACAAACGCATAGGTGTGGATTCCAGAAGCACCGGGCTTCCTACAAGTAAGAAGTACAAAACAGTTGTCATACCTAATACGAGAGAGATAGGAATACCAATGAGTAAAAATACAAAAAACAAGACAATTACTAGTATCGTCATTCTACTACTCCCTCCCGGAAAACAACTAGAAAGTTAGTCAAAATATGAAACGCTGCACAAGTTAGGCCGATTGGGACTGCGCTGTATGGTATCCACATGGGTAATAGAATACCACTTGATTTTTGCAAGGCAACATTGGGAGATAGTATCCAAGTATAGGTATAATAAAGAATGACGAAAAGAAATAAAAGCATACAAATATGACCGATTAAGGTTAATACCTTTCTGATATTTGTTGGCACATACTCCAGGAATATCGAAACAGAAGCCTGGGACTTATATTTCAGTCCCAAGCTACCTCCAATAAAGCTGATCCAGATTAATAGAAAGATTGATACTTCCCCGGCCCATGACAAGGGGGAGTTTAGGAAGTATCGGAAGGCTACTGATAATGTTATGATAACCGCCATGCACAACATTAAAAATGCAGCGAGAATTTTCTCGACTTTGGCTATTCCTTCACTGATTCTCATCATTCTTGTGACTTCCCCCTTTAAATCTTATTTTCTATACGTATCAATAAATTCTTTAATTAGAGGATCTGAATCTTTGTATTTTGCATCAAACTCTGCAATCTGGTCTGCAAATGCATCTGCTGGGATATCATAAATTTTCATTCCATTGTCGCTTAATGTTTGCCTGAATTCTTCTTCCTGACCAGAGCGAGTATTTACTGCAAAATCGGTGGCTACTGTTAGTGCATCACGAACTAACTTTTGGTCTGCTTCTGACATTCCTTCAAATGTGGATTTATTTACGATGGCAACGGATGGCCAAACCATATGGTTGGTAACAGCTCCATATTTTACGACTTCATAATATTTATTAGTGATGGCAGCATCCAAATCCATGTCCATCCCGTCAATTACGCCTGTTTGAACAGCTGCGTAAACTTCAGGAAGGGGCAATCCTTCAGGCGAGGCGCCTGCGGAACGATAAAAATCTTGCATTGGAGGACTTGGCGTTACACGTAATTTTAAACCTGCCATATCTTCTGGGGAAGTCACTTCCTTGTCTTTAAAAAGCATGACACGTTGACCAGCAAACAGATAATCCAATCCAACAAGGCCTTGCTCATCCAATGTAGCCAAAATCTTCTTAGAAACCTCAGAGGTCCTAGCTTCATGTGCTGCATTGATATCTTCAAATGCATATGGCATAAACCATGCGGCAAAAGAAGGAGAGCGGGAACTCATATAAGCTGCCGTGATCAATCCAAAGTCTACGGATCCTGCCTCAATCTGTTGAACCATATCTGCCTCTGTTCCAAGCTGGCTTGCGGGATAGATTTCCACTTTCATTCTTCCATCGGACTTATTTTCTAGTTCTTCTGCAAATTTTTCCGCAGCCTGATGCCACATATGGTTGGTTGGGGTAATATGTGCTAATTTAAAGGAATATGTCTTACCTGATTCATCTCCGCTTGCTTCGTCTCCTCCACATGCCGCGAGCAACAATACCATTGACATGACCATCATCATTACTATACTTTGCTTCCCCTTTTTCATCGTTCTCCCCCTTTATTTTCCTTATTCATCAAGTTGCGCCTTTGTAACACCGCCTGTTCCCCAATTTTCCTTAGGTATTTCCATGAGCAACACCCTTACTTGTTCCGGAGCAGTTCCAAGCGTTTGGGTGATGGCTTGGGTGACGTTTTGAATCAGTTCTTGTTTTTGCTCGATACTTCTTCCTTCCAGCAAATGAATGTGAGTAATCGGCATATAGGTACTCCTTTACAACTCGACGTTCAATTTCAATGTTCCTAACTGATCATAGTGAACCTCTACTACATCCCCCTTGTAGACATTAATTGCTTCGGTAATTCCACCAGCAAGAACCACCATTCCAGGTTTGACGGAAAGGCCTTCGCGGTCCAACATTTTCACCAATTCCACAATAGACTTTACGGGGTGATCCAATACTGCCGCTCCCACTCCTGATTGAACCGTCTCTCCGTTCCTCGCCATGGATACTCCAACCTTATCCCAAGAAGTGAAGTATGGAGAGAATGCTTGATTTCCTAGAATGAACTTAGAAGAAGATGCATTGTCTGCCACCACATCCTCTAGCGTAAAGGAGAAGTTCCGATACCTGCTGTCAATGACCTCTATGGCAGGGAAGATGCATTCTGTTGCCATCCAGACATCACGAACGGTAATTTGATCTCCTTTCAGTTCTTTGTTAAGAATAAAAGCAAATTCTGGCTCCACTCGCGGATGAATGAGATTGCCAATATGTAAGGTGGGCTCCGTCAATTCCATAGAAGATGTTAATCTACCATAAATAGCTTCTTCCACTCCCACTGACAATTGTTTTGCCTTACTGGTCAATCCCATTTTCCAGCCAATTAATCTGTCTCCATTGTTGATAGCTTGGTCCATGCTCAACTTTTGAATTTCATAGGCATGCTCCACATTCATATTCGGATGAGAGAGAGAAATTTTATCCATTTCTTGTCCATTTTTTTGGTGATCTGCCACATGTTTTGCAATTTGAAGTAAGTCCAATATAGATCCTCCTCTTAAGCTTTCACGGTCTTTTTGGCCATCTCGGCAGCAATATCGACAATCATGTCTTCTTGTCCGCCGACTACTTTTCGTTTGCCCAATTCTATTAATATATCTTTTGCATCTACCTTAAACTGTTTTGCCGCTTTGTTTGCATGAACCAAGAAACTTGAGTATACACCTGCATATCCAAGCAGCAGTCCTTCCCTTGTAATTTCTTGCGGCTTCTGCAAAATAGGGGCGACAATCTCCTCTGCCACATCCATCATTTTATATACATCAATTCCAGTCTGAATATTTAGCCTGTCTAGTACAGAGACCAGCACTTCTGTCTGTGTATTTCCAGCCCCGGCCCCAAGGCAACGAATGCTTCCATCTATTCTGGTTGCCCCTTGTTCAATAGCTACTAACGAATTGGCCACCGCTAATGAGAGATTGTTGTGAGCATGGAACCCAATTGGTACATCCAAACTGTTTCGCAAACAATGAACTCTTTCTTTTACTTGATGTGGTAAAAGAGCCCCCGCAGAATCAACTACATAAACGACATCCGCTCCATAGCTTTCCATCAAGCTTGCCTGTTCAAGCAATTTTTCTGTTGGCGCCATATGAGACATCATCAGAAAACCAACAGCTTCTAAGCCAAGCTCTTTTGCAAAAGATATATGCTGCTTAGATACATCCGCTTCCGTGACATGAGTAGCAATTCGGACTATTTTGGCACCACGGCTTGCCGCTTCTTTTAAATGCTGAACGGTACCTATGCCGGGAAGCAACAAGACGGCTATCTTTGCTTTCGTAACAACTTCCGTTGCGGCGCTGATCAAATCCATTTCATTTGTAAGCGACAATCCATATTGAAGGGAAGATCCTCCAAGTCCATCACCATGGGACACTTCAATAACAGGTACATTCGCATCATCCAATGCTTTTGCAACACTTTTCACTTGATCAATAGTAAATTGATGACTGATAGCATGACTGCCATCCCTTAAAGCAACCTCAGTAATCCATACATCACGTTTCAACCTTTTGCCCTCCCCTCTATTATGTAGCTTTAACTGCTTTAGTTCTTTTTCCTGCCAATCTATTTGCTTTTTCTTCTCCTACTTTTACTGCTGCTGCAGTCATGATATCCAAATTACCTGAGTACTCTGGCAGGTAATCCCCTGCTCCCTTCACTTCTATGAAAATACTGATCTTATCCCCATCGAATATCGGGTCAGTACGCAGTCTATAACCTGGTACATACTCTTGAATTTCTTCTACACGTCTAGCTATCGCGGCACTTATTTGTTCTTCTTTTCCTTTCGAATTCTTCACTTGGCAGTAAACCGTATCTCTCATTAAAATCGGTGGTTCTGCAGGATTCAGAATAATGATCGCTTTTCCATTTTTAGCTCCACCTATTTTTTCCATGGCACGGGCTGTTGTAGTAGTAAATTCATCAATATTCATGCGTGTCCCAGGACCAGCACTTTTACTTGCAATAGTTGCAACAATTTCCGCATACTCCACTTCGCACACTTGACTGACAGCATGAATGATTGGGATGGTAGCCTGTCCACCACAAGTAACCATGTTCACTACAGGTTTATTTATGTGCTCCAACAGGTTTACGGTTGGGACGACAAATGGACCGATAGCTGCGGGAGTTAGATCAATTAAATGCTTCCCCGTTTTTTCCAATTCCTTTGCATGCCTGTAATGCGCTTTAGCAGAGGTTGCATCAAAAAGGATGTCTGCAAGATCCGGCTTTTCTAGAAAACCATCCACTCCATTCATAATTATGGTATGACCGTAAGCCTTTGCACGTCTAAGGCCATCTGAGTGAGGATCTATGCCAATCATGGCCGTCAGTTCCAGGGACTTGGAACGATGAAGTTTAAGCATTAGGTCTGTACCGATGTTTCCTGAACCAATAATCGCTACTTTCACTTTCCCCAAAGCGTACTCCTCCTCTCTTTATTCAAAGTTTACTTTTACCTCTCCGAGTGTTTGGAATTTGGCCTCGAATTCGTCGCCCTCTTCTGCGTTAACTGCCGCGGATAAGGCACCTGAGAGGATTACTTCATTTGCTTTCAATGTAATTCCAAACTCAGATAGTTTATTAGCAAGCCAAGCTACACAATAGGCTGGATCTCCTAAAGCCGCTTTCCCGACACCTTCATTCATTAATTGTTGATTCTTATAAAACGACATCTTCTCTTCCTTAAGGTTAATTTGATGCGGCTGGAGCTTTTTATCCCCTAACACGTACAGGCCAGAAGAAGCATTATCCGCTATCGTGTCACATAGTTTGATTTTCCATCCTGCTACACGACTGTCCACAACCTCTAATGCAGCAACAACATATTCTGTCGCATCCAATACATCCTCCACCGTCACATTGGGACCAGTTAAGTCCTTTTTTAAAAAGAATGCTATTTCTCCTTCCACTTTCGGTTCGAGAAGTTGCCGGCGTGAAATAACCCCACCATTTCTCACTTCCATTGATTGAAGAAGGTGACCATAGTCGGGTTCGTCTACACCAAGAAGCTGTTGCATGGCCAGTGACGTAAGTCCGATTTTTTTCCCACTGATTGTTTCTCCATTTTCTAGCTTCACCTGAATGTTATCCATTTGAATGTTGTATGCTTCTTTCACTGTTAAGTCCGGGTTCATATTCGTTAAAGGCGATACACCTTTTCTTGTTTTTTCAGCGTTCATCAACAGGTCTGAAAACTCTCTCGTTTGAATGGTCAATTATAGGAACTCCTTTCTAGCATCAAAGTTTTACCGTAACATTCGACAATTCACTGTAAAAATCAAAGCTGTGCATGCCGCCTTCCCTGCCAATACCGCTTTGCTTCATCCCACCGAATGGAGTCCTTAAATCTCTTAAATACCAAGTATTGATCCAGATGATTCCCGCCTCAATTTCTCTTGCAACACGATGTGCACGGCGAAGATCATTCGTCCAGATTGTTGCACCCAGCCCATAATGAGTATCATTAGCTTGCTCCAATACTTCTTCTTCTGTTTCAAACGGGATAACGGTGACGACAGGGCCGAAGATTTCTTCTTTAACACATCTTGCATGTCTATCTAGTCCAACGACAATCGTCGGTTCAATGAAATACCCTTTATCAACAAAGTCAGGTCTCCCTCCACCTGTCAAAATGGTCCCGCCTTCTTCTTTCGCTATTTCAATATAGGAGAGGACCCGTTCGTAGTGTTCTTTACTGATCACTGCACCTACTTTTGTAGCTGGATTAAATGGATCTCCGGTTTGTAGTTCTTTAGTTCTGGCAGTGAACTTTTCAAGAAACGATTCATAGATTGCACTCTCCACATAGATTCTTGAACCACAAAGGCATACTTCCCCTTGGTTCATGAAACTCGATTTGAGCGTTGTATCAATAACCTCATCCAAGTTGGAATCCGCAAAGATGATATTTGGATTTTTCCCACCTAGCTCATAAGATAACTTTTTAAGCGTAGGAGCTGCCGCTTTCATGATTGCAGATCCAGTTTTGGTTTCCCCTGTAAAAGTAATTGCATCCACACCTGGATGCTCGGTTAATGCAGAACCGGCCGAATCAGCTCCAAAACCATGCACGAGATTAATGACCCCATCTGGTACACCTGCATTTTTGCAAATTTCCGCCAGAACAGTTGCTGTCATTGGGGACCATTCCGCAGGCTTCATGACCGCAGTATTACCTGCCGCAAGACATGGGGCTAATTTCCAAGTCAATAAGAGTAAAGGTAGATTCCAAGGATTGATCATCCCTACGACTCCTACCGGTCTTCTAATAGAATAATGAAGCGCCACATTATCTTGTTGGTAGGATTCTCCTCCCATAGATGTTAAAAAGTCTGCGAAAAAATAAAAGTTGTAAGCAGATCTGGTGATGTCCATTTCAAGAGCCAATTCGTATGGCTTGCCAGTATCCATAGACTCCAAGACAGCCAGTTCTTCTTTTCTCTCTAAAATTCCATCTCCTATTCTTCGCAATAAATCTGACCGCTCTTTGGTCGTATACTTTTTCCAAGGACCTTTTAACGCTTTTCTTGCAGCAGTAACCGCACGATCAACTTCCTCTTTCCCGCCTTCCGCCACTTTACCGATCACTTCTTCTGTTGCAGGATTTATATTATCGAAGGTTTTCAAGTTAATAGAATCGATGTAATCGCCGTCGATAAAGTGCCGACAATCTATCGGCTTGATTTTCCCAGGAATAAACTCTTTAACTTGCATCAGACAACCCACCCTTTCCAAAATGAAGACTCCCTCTCATCCAAGAGAGAGAAGGAGTCGTTACTCTGCAACTTCAACAATCAATTCTATTTCGATGGCCGTATTGTTAGGCAGTTGTGCCATGCCTACTGCAGAACGGGCATGTTTTCCTCTATCACCGAATACCTCAACCAATAAGTCTGATGCCCCGTTCATCACTTTAGGTTGATCAGTGAAATCTTCTGTGCTATTGACAAAGCCCAACATTTTAACGATTTTTTTCACCCTACTTAATTCACCTAGCTCATGCTTTAAAACACTTAATAGATTTAGCATCGACTGGCGAGAAGCAAGATACCCTTCCTCAATAGTAAAATCCCTGCCTAACTTGCCATGATATTGATCCACCCCTTGGCCTGCGGTGAAAATCAGATTACCTACTTTGACATGACTGACATAGTTACCGACTGCCGGACGTATATCTCTTAACTCAAGACCTAATTGTTTCAGCTTTTCCTCTGGAGTCATCAGCTTTTGTTCCATAGTCGGTCTCCTTTATATTCAAAAATTCCAAAGCATTCTTTCCTAACAGCAGTTTTTTGTCCGAATCAGATAAATCCTCTATCTCATCTACTACTTTTCCAGGTGCAATTTCTCGTAATAGGAAAGGATAGTCAGAACCCATAATCACTTTATCGATACCAAATCGTTCAATCAGGTATTTCATCGTAAGCGCATCATAGTTCAAGGAGTCAAAATAGAACTTCTTAGCATAATGACTAGGAGGATGTGTTGTAAGCCGAAGATGCGGCCATACTTCCCACCCCTTGTCCAAGCGCGGTAAAATATAAGGAAACGAGCCTCCGCCATGGGCAAAACAGATTTTAAGGTTCGGAAACTTTTCCATTACCCCGCTCCAAATCAAACTTGCGGCTGCAAGAGCTGTCTCGCTTGGCATTCCGATCGTGTACATAAAATTGTGTCTTGGGGTACGGTCTTTCGCCATCGTTTCCCAAGGATGAATAAAGAGAGGTACATTCCACTCTTCTGCCATCTTAAAGAACTCTGTTAAATGAGGGGAATCAAGATTTTCTCCATTTACATTAGTTCCGATTTCTATTCCGGCAAGCTTAAGATCATGCATACACCGATCCATTTCCTGAATGGCAACAACCGTATCTTGAAGAGGTACGGTTCCTAGACCAATAAATCGGTTGGGATATTCTTTAACCGTATCTGCAATAAAATTATTTTGGAGCTGCGCCATTTCTAGTGCAGCCTCTTTGTCCGCCCAGTAAGAAAATGTCACAGGAATTGGGGATAGTACTTGTATGTCCACACCCTCTCTGTCCATGTCCTGAATACGTTTATGCGGACACCAAACTTGGTCGGTCACTTCCCGAAAGACCTTTCCTGCAACCATAATGTTTGCGCCACATGTACAAGTCTGATCTAGCGTTGGCCAGCGGTCTCCGCCATATTTTTCTCCAAAGTCCGGAAACTCCTTTGGAATGATGTGAGTATGAAAATCTATTCGCATTTCCACACATCTACTTCCTCTGGCATTACATGGCCGCAATGGTCACAAGTGCGCAGTTCTTCGCTTTCATTGAACTCCTCTATCGCTCCTTTTACCTGCGTTTCAATATTAGTCAATTGAACCGTCACCCTGTGCATTTCCTCATTACAGTTGTCACAAAACCAAACAAAGTCCTCAAGCTCCCCTTTGTCCCTCTTTCTTTCCAAAACAATGCCATACGTATCCGCCACACGGTGCGGAGAATGGGGAACATTTGCAGGCAGCATAAACATTTCCCCTTCTTTAACCGTTACCACTTCACGCTCTCCTTTTTCATTGATGCATTCTACATAACAGTCACCCTTCACCTGATAAAAGAACTCGTCTGATGGATCAACATGGAAATCCCGTCTTCTATTCGGCCCGCCAAGCAGCATCGCGATAAACTCAGAATCCTCCCAAAGAACTTTATTGTTAACCGGCGGCTTCAATAGATGTTTGTTATCCTCGATTACTTTCATAATGTTCATGGATCTCGTCTTCAATGCCATAGCTAATTCCTCCCTATTATCATTTTGTAAGCGTTGTCAAATTGCGCTAATATAACCAAGCTCTTTTGAAATTTGTCTGGATGTCCGCAAAACACTTTGAATGATGGCCTGTTTTTGCTCGCCTTGCATATATGAAATGGGACCAACCATATTCAGAGCGGCTACAGTTTGTCCTGTATAAGAATGAATCGGAGCAGCAATTCCGTATAACCCCAATTCATTTTCATTATTGCTGATGGCGTACCCTTGCTCTCTTATTTCTTCCAATTCTTTTTTTAATTTTTTTACACAAGTGATGGTATTTGGCGCTCTTTGCAACAGACCTTTAGAAATAGTAGGCTGAATGAAGGATGGATTGAAAGATAATAATATCTTTCCTGTACTTGTACAATAAGCAGGTTTGCGGGCACCGACAAAAGTCGGAACAGGTACGGAATTTTTGGCAGAAACCTTTAGGACAAAGCGTACCTCTCCAGCATCAAACATACCGATATGGACCGTTCCATTATATTGGCGGACAAGGTCCTCTACGATTGGAATGGCTTCACTGTATATTTCCTGCTGATACATGACATGGTTACTCCACTCAAGCAATTTCCAGCCGAGCCGATATTTTTTTCGGCTGTCCTGTATCAAAATTCCTTCATGGCATAGCGTACTGACAATATGATGGACCGTACTTACATTCATCCCTAACTTCTCTGCAATTTCCTGGTTACCCAAAACTGGCTCATTCCCTGTAAAACAGTCCAGAATCTTTGCTACTTTCAGCACAGAGGATATCATGTCTTCGCCCCTTTTTCATCAAAGTTCTACAATAAATATCAGAATATAACTAATATTCTAATATTTATACAAAGAACGCCATTTCCCTTTATTTTAAATGAGATTTTTTTCTGGTTTAGTTGTATCCTTCAGAGCTTGTTCTGCCATTTCGAATTTACTCTTTCGCTTGTATTGATTATAAAAAATTGCTCTCTTTCTGATTGGATCCCCTGTATAATAGCGTTCATATTGCAATAAGCGTTGTCCGAAAGCTTCTCCGCAAAGGTCCCATGCAAGCTTAAATATGCGAACACGTTCTTCTGCTGACACTCCTTCTCTTCCTCCAAAATACTTGTCCAAATCCGGTCGTAATTCTGTATTTTCAAAATCGGCACCTGTAGGAGACATTAGCAAACCACCTGCTCCAATAATCTGCATAACTTCAATTGCCCGTGGGTACATTTTCGGTAGTAGACCTCTGATGGTTTCAAGCGGTGCCGGTGCCGGACGGTATTCTCCATCCTTTGTCACTTCATACTCATATTCGGATACACGTAGTAATGCCCGAATTGTTTCCACTGCTTGAACGAGCTCACCAAGATCATTTTGCACATTCAAAAATCCATCTACTCCGATGGAATCCGCTACTTTACATGCGACCTCTGTTGCAAAGGCTAGTTTCACATATCCTCTGACTCCTGACTGATGGGCAGGCTGCTTAGCAATTCCTGTCATTGGATATAAGGAATTGGCCGCTTCCACATTGTTATACATGAATACTCTGTCCCAAGGCACCGATACATCGTCAAACGCAAGGATAGCATCCATTTCTTCGTACCTAGAAGCCAGTGGATGATCGAATACAGATCGTTTTCCATCCTGCATCGGTTCACGGCAAATAATCCGTAATCCCGGTGTATCAATAGGAATGGCAAATGCAAGTGCATATCTCTCATCACCAGGTTGGAACCCCGGGAAAGAGTAGATAATCACTTCATCTGTGATAGGAGCTAATGTTGCCAACATTTTGGCACCTCTAACCACTAAACCATCCTTTGTTTCTTTTACCGTCCCTAAATGAGTAAACAAATCCTTTTGTTCATAGGACGCTTTACTTCGATCATTTTGTGGATTAATGATTGCATGTGTTAAAAATAAATCATTATCCCTGATATGACGGTAGTAGTTTCGTATATTCACGGACCAATCCGGATTATATTTATCCAAAAACCAAGAGTTGCTTGCCATGGAAGTGACCACTACATTCAGGAAATCGGGTGTTCTTCCCATAAGGCCGAAAGTTGCACGAGCATAAGCCTCAAACAATCTACTGCGGGCCATAAGATCTTCGTGAGATCTTGGGACAAGAAACGCGTTGTTCACCCGTTCCCCCGTTTCTTCACACACATGCGTTATCTTATCCTGATACTCGGGATCAAACTGCATATCATAAAGTTTTGGCAATTTCATGAATCGGCTGCTTGAACACATCTTCGCTATATAAATCCTCCACTTTCCGACCACCAAGCCAGACTTCAGGCTTTCTGGCCCTTAAAGAGTTAATGTATTGCTCACCTGTCCTGATTCCCATTCCATTTCCCCCTTTTTATTGAAATCGCTTTCATTTTTATTGCGCGCTGTCTCCAAAAATATGTAGTTTCACCTCCATACAAGCTATCTTCCTAAACTATAGGCCGAAAGATTTACCAAAACAATCAGAAAATTTCAAATAGTGAAATCTCCGCAAAAAAAAGTCAGTTCTTTTTGTTTAAAAAGAACCGACTCCTCGTTTATAACAATGAAAATAGCCACTACTTCACTTCAAAACACCTTTCTCTCTCCCAAGCTCCTCAAACGTTTTACCTGTCTTCACAATCCATATTTTTGTCCCCACAGGCACTCTGTCGAATAATGCTTCCACATTCTTATTTTCCAATCGAATGCAACCTTGTGTCACATATCCACCGATGGAATATGGATTGTTTGTCCCGTGAACACCATAGGTCCTACCGTCGGTATCTTCTGCGTCAAATCCAATCCACCTTGTGCCAAGCGGATTTTTCGGATCGCCCCCAGCGATATCTTTTTTGCGATAGTATGGGTTAATTGCTTTTACGGTGATCGTGAATTCACCCTCAGGTGTAAGTTCTTTAGACTTTCCTAGTGGCTACCGTATGCACCTCTTTCAATTCTTCTCCTTGAAAGTAGG